>CAXNGR010000581.1:0-3672 GCA_964201265.1 Verrucomicrobiaceae bacterium | reverse complement strand
AAAACAGCAACGCGATCACCATGCTGACGATGTGCGGCTTCTTCTGGCCGATCTTGATCATCACCAAGCCAAGGATGATGTGCAGCAATGCGGCGGCGTTGAAGAGCGTGTAAAGCTTCGGAAGTTCGAGGACTGTCATGGTTTATTTCGCGTCAGCAGGCTTGTAGGGGGTCTTTTTCTGCTCGTTGAGCAGGTAGCGCAGGTCTTTGCGCAGCTTTTCGTCCCAGAACTTCGCGAACTCGGGATCGGGGTTCAAAATGTCGGCCAGACTGCGCACATGACCGACGTGGTCGATGACGGCGACGCGGAGATCATGAATGTATTTGTCGTCAGGCGAGAGGCGATCTTTCTCCGGCATATCCTGCACCGGGCGGAACTGCGCCTGGCTGGTCATGAACTTGCGCACGGCGTCTTTGTCGCCGTTGAGGAACCACCAGTTGGCGTCATCGGCGATGCCGAGACCGCTGGCGAATTTTTTCATCATCTCCGGCGTGTCCTCAGCATCGAGCGTGAAGCTAAGGAAGTGCAGCCCCGTCTCACTGCCGAATTCCTCATGCAGCTTCTTCAATTTCGCGATCACCGCAGCACAGCCACGCGGGCAGCGGGTGAAGACCCAGGAGATGACGAGCACCTTGCCCTTCAAATCCGCCAGATGGACTTTCTTGCCGCTGCGCTCGGTGAGTTCGAGATCTTTTTCGAGACGACCGAGGATCGGCGGACGGTTCACGTCATTGTCGATGCGTGAGCGATAGATGAGGTAGTTGTAAAAAACGACGATGCCGAGCGCGGCGATGATGATGGGCGCCCAGATGGTCCAGGGGCTTAGTTTGGGCTTGGCGGGAGATTCGTTCATGTCAGGAGCAGGTTACACGCGCTTCCAGGCGAGGATGGATACGAGCAGAATGGCCGGGAGGTACATCAGCGTGCAGAAGAAAAGTTTACGAGCAGTGAGGCGCTCCGGCTGGCGGTTGAACCGCAACGCCAACACGCACAACCAGCCGCTGAGCAGCAACGCAGGCGGTAAAAACCACCACGCATGCGCCGCTCCGGCATACACCGGGTAAAACATCAGCAGCACGGTGCTCACGGCATAAGCGAGCGCATGCTGCGAGGTCCGCGCACCGAGTTCGTCGTCGTTCGCCAGCATCACGAAGCCACCTTTGCGATACTCGTCGCGATACATCCAGTTGATGGCGAGAAAGTGCGGGAGCTGCCAGAGGAACAGCAGCAGGAAGAGATAGATCGCCCCTGGTTCAAGCATCAAATCCCAGCGAAAATGCGGTGCTGAGCCAGCAGGCAGCGGCCCGGCGGCACCCGCCCAGCCGATCAGCGGCGGCAAAGCACCCGAAACTGCGCCGACGAGTGTGTTGGTGGCGCTTTGACGCTTCAACGGCGTATAGATGAACAAATACACCGCCAGCGTTAGCGCCGTGAGCGCCGCCGCCTCCATGTTCACGCGAATCGTCAGATGAATGAGCGCCCAGGCGCTCAGCAGCCAGCCGATGCCAAACGCGGCAGAAGGACTCACGCGCCCGGAGGGCAGCGGCCGGTCAGCCGTGCGCTGCATGCGCGAGTCCGGCTCGATCTCCATGAGCTGGTTGAACACCGCCGCCCCAAACGCCGCCAACGTGCTGCCGATGATCGTGTGAAAGAGCAGCCAAAAATCGAAACCCTGCGGCGCTCGCAGCCAGAAACCCACAAACGTCGTGACAATGACGAGCGCGCTCAGGCGGAATTTCGTCAGGGTCAGCAGGTCACGGGTGGTCATGGGGGAGCGGACAATGCGAAAGACTTGGCCTCATCGCAAGCCGCATGTCCTCCCAGGCGCAATTTGAACCCTGAATCGTGCATGGCAGGCGCGAAAACGCGCCGCATCACCGCGCCACCTTCAAATACGCGATCAAATCCGCGAGCGACTGCGGCGTCATGTCGGCTTCGAGGCCTTCGGGCATCAAAGAGATGCCAGCGCTCTTCAGCGACTCCACATCGCTCCGCAGCACCGACTTCGTTACATTTCCGGCCATCTTCAGCGTCAGGCTCGCGCTCGTTTCGGTGGCGATGACACCGTAGAGCTGCTCGCCGCTCTTCAGGGTGCAGTGGTAGGCCATGAAACCGGGCTCGATGATGGCGCTGGGGTCGAGAATGGAGTTGAGGAGCTTTTCCGCGTCGTGCTGCGCCACGCTGCGCAGGTCCGGGCCGAGTTCGAGGCCCACGCCGTCGAGTTTGTGGCAACTGATGCACACGCTCGCGAAAACGGTCTTCCCGCGTGCCGCATCGCCCTGGAGCTTCAGCGCTGGTTTGAACTTCTCCACCACCGCCGCCCGCGTGGCGCTCGTGGAGTCCGCGAAGACCTTCTCCGCGAGGCTGGCGATGTTTTTCTTCGGATGCTTCATCAACCGCGCCCGCGTCGCCGCGTCGGCGGATTTGGCTTCAGGCCGTTTCAGCAATGCGAGTGTCCATGCGTCGTTCGAGAGCAGCGTTTCGAGGATCGGCACGCGCAGCGCCGGCGTACGCTGGTCCCAACCTTCGAGCAAAAATTCCACACCGCCCTTCGGTTGCAGCTTTGCGACGAGCCGCAGCACCTCCGCGTTGCTCGTCTTCGCCCAAAGCTCCGGCAGCAGCGCCCTCACCCGTTCCCGATGCTCTCGATCCGAGGCCAGCAAGGCCAGCGATTCCATCGTCGGTGCCGTTTGGATCGAGTCCGCGGCCTGTTGCAGCCTCGCCGCCATTTTTTCGACCGCTTCACGCGCCTTCGCCTCCGTGACCTGTTTCGCGAAATCGGTCAGCGAGAGGTTTTTCTCGTCCAAAACGGCCAGAAGCTCTTCCAGGCCTTTTTGCGAGTCTAGACGCGTCACCAGCGCGGCGATGGCTTTTTCGTTCTTCGTCGCCAAAGCGCAGCGCAGGAGCGTTCCGACGAGTTTCAAGTCCACTTTGTCTTCGTACCCGCCGAACTGCTCACAGATTCGGGTGAGATGCGGCAACGAGGAACTCAATGCAGCACTGAAAATCAGCCCATCGATCTGTTCCTCCTCCAAAATGCTCCCGACGATATCAGCAGGCCAATCTCCGCTCCACTGACCGGCGGAAAGAGCGAGTTGCATCCGAACACGTGGGTGACTGGCTCTGTTGCCATTTACAAGCAAGAGCAGTGCTTCCTCGTTCTTCTCCCAGGGCATCGATTCGGCGATCTGGAGGCCTTGAACGACAACCTCATCGTTTTCGCTCAGCAGAAGCAGTTTGAGCAAGTCAGGTGTTAGCTGACCGGCTTGATGGAGGGTCCATGCAGCTTGGGTCTGTGCTGCTGCGTTCTTGCCATTCGTCGCTTGGTCGAACAGCGCCGCGATGGCTTGCGTGCTCAGTTTGGTCCAAAACGCCCGCATCTGCGCTTTGTCCCTCAGCCAGCCATTCGCGCTGGCGAAAGTGGCTTCGGCTTTAGCCGAATCATTCGCCCCAGATCGAGCTGAAGCTCGAACTACTTTCCAAATCCTCCCTTTGTCATCCCCTTCGCGATAGTGCGGCAGAAGCTCTTCTTTCCCATTCTGCGGCAGCCACTGCGGGTGCTCGATCATGTAGCGATACATGTCGGCGACCCACAGCGCCCCATCGGGGCCGGTGCGGACCATGACGGGGCGGCACCAGCGGTCTTCGCTGGCGAGGAAATCCATCTTCGAC
>CAXNGR010000580.1:0-3672 GCA_964201265.1 Verrucomicrobiaceae bacterium | reverse complement strand
GGCGATGCAGCCGCTGCGCAAGATTCGCGAACGTGTGGGCATGAAAATGGACATCGCCATCGAAGGTCATGCCTTCTTTCAGTTGCCCGCCGCCCTGCGCATCGCGGAGGCGCTACGCGAGATTAAACCGCTGTGGCTTGAAGATGTCTTGCGTGTTGATAACGCCGTCACGCTGGCCGATTTCCGCCGTCGCAGCGGACTGCCCATCGCCGCGAGCGAGATGCTGCTCGGTCGCAAAGAATACCTGAGCGTGCTGCAAGCCCAGGCCTGCGACTACTGCATGGTCGATCCCACCTGGAACGGCGGTATCAGCGAAACACGTCGCGTGATCGACATGGCACAGACTTTTAACGTCCCCGCCACGATTCACGACTGCACCGGCCCGCTCACATTGTTCAGCGGCCTACACCTCGCCGCTTCATCCGCCAATGTCGTCTTTCAGGAGACGGTGCGGGCGCACATTCGCTCGTTCTATGACAAGCTGGTCGATACGCTGCCGGTCATCACGAACGGAAAAGCTCAATTGCCCACCGGCAGCGGTCTTGGCACGAAACTCAAGCAAGAGTTGTTCCGCGAAGGGGTGAACGACTGGCGGAAAAGTGTGTTGAAGGCATAAATTGCTCCGGGCAGGCATGTTTGGACGAGCTGCCGCGTTTGAGTGCCATGCCTCGCTACAAGCCCTTCCTCTGCACCGCTCTCTTCGTGTCTGTTGCGTGCCTTCAAGCAGAAGACATCACCTGGCAGCTTCACTATGACGCCAAATCCCTGCCCGGCGGCGTTTGGCAAGCCACGGGCACGCCAAAAACCACACTCGAGGCTGAGGGCCTGCGTTTGACCGATGATGACAAGGCGTTCGCGAACTTCCGTGCGGCGTTTAAACCGCAGGCCGATAGCGAAATCATAGTCGAGGTCGTGGCGAAGGTGTTTTCGACGACGGGCTCGCAAAAGAACAAGACCTCCGCCTCGCTCTGGCCGTGGCGCGATGGGGCACCGGTATCCGTGCTCGTCAGCGATGGGCGGCATCAAGAGGGCTTGGTGCTGTTCGCGAATCAGGCAGCGAGTCACACGGACCGTTTCATCCCGATGGACACGACGAACCGCTTTCACACCTACCGCCTCGTCATTCGCGGCACGGACATGGAGATGTGGGTCGATGGCGTGAAGAAGGTGGAGGGCCAGGGAGCCTTCTGGAAGCCCGCCGACTCGACGGAGGCCTTCATCCAATTCGGATCGAGCGCGAAGACGGCCACCAGCGAGGCGATCTGGCAATCGGTGAAGCTCGGCACTCGCAAAGTGACCACACCATTGCCAGCCTCACCGCTGAAGATCACCGTGAGCGAGCCGTGGGACATCCCACGCGACGACATCCGCCAGACGCGGCCTTACCTCTACGACATGGGCCAGGGCTTGCTCCTCATGAGCGTGGCGCAGGGGCCGGATGCTTTTTACGAGCCGTATGGTCTTCTCAAATCGACCGACGCCGGTAAAAAGTGGACGCCCATCCCCGGTCTCGACAAACTCGACACCACGCCGCTGCCATGCATGCGTCGTCCCGATGGAAAAATCCTCGCCGTGTCACGCTGGACTCGCACTCAGCGGGATGGCCGTGTGACCGGCAAAACCGTTCGCCTCAACGCCGATGCGACCAGCTTTGAGATGATCGACAACGAGATCGTTTTGCCGAAAGAGTTCACCAACGAGTCCAAAGGCGATCAAATCATCTGCGAGCGCCACATCTGGAACGATGCCGACGGCGGCGCGACGATGGTCGTGTGGAGTCGGAAGGCCGTGAAGCTGCCCGATGGCCGCAACAACACCGTGCGCATGTCCCACCTCATGCGCAGCACGGATGAAGGCAAAACATGGACCTACTTCAGCACCGTCGGCCCCGGCGGCGAGCCTGCCGTGTGCCGCCTCAGCGCCACCGAGCAAACCGCCGTCATCCGCGGTGATCGGAACAGCCGCATGAAGCAGATGGTCTCTCACGACGCCGGCAAAACATGGACCAAGCCCGTCGAACTCGAAGTCGGCCGCGTTTTGCCCGATCTGGTGCTCATGAGCAACGGCGTGCTCGCCTGCAGCTACGGTCGCCCCGCGAGCTGCCTCATGTTCAGCCTCGACGGCGGCCAGACATGGCCCGTGCATCACGTCATCAGTGAAAAAGTCGGCTTCAACTACACCAGCATCCGCGAGATCAGCCCCGGCAAACTACTCTACATCCACGATGCGCCGAAGATGAATGCGATGGTGATCGAGGTGGAGCGGGTGAAGTGAGTGCAGCACCTCCGACATGGACTGCGGCAGCCCGCTGCCGCTTTTCCGAGGCAGCCCTGCTGCCGCCGAAGTCTCAATGGCACCAAAGAAGCGCTCGGCTGGCGCACAGGCGGATGCTCTTGAGCGAATCATCCGATTGGAGTGCTCGACGGCCAGCAGGCTGGCCTACCAAAAGCGGCAGCAGGCTGCCGCAGTCCATGTCACGCCGGTGTCGATGGAAAGCGCATCGCCCATGAACATCCTTCAGTTCTCCTTCACATCGCCATGCTCGTAAGTTTTTGGGAGCGTGTCGGTCCAAGCTTTGAGGCGAGTGGTGAGGGCTTGGACGAGGTCGGGTTTCTGTGGCGCAAGGTTGTTTCGCTCGCCGGTGTCGCTAGAGAGGTCGTAGAGTTCGACCTCGCCGCGTGCGCGGTGTGGGACGTGAAGCTTCCAGTTTTGATAGCGCATGGCGGGATCGGCTTTCTCGGAGTTCACTTTCCAGAATAGCGGCTGCGTGCGGATGTGGACGCCACCGAGGAGCGCTGCGGAGACGTTTTCGCCATCGAAGTCGGTCGCGTTGAATGAAACGCCGGTGATGGCGCACAGGGTTGGCAGCCAGTCGGTGCCGCTGAGCACGGATTGGGTGTCCACGCGGCCTGCGGGCACTTTTCCGGGCCAGCGGGCGATGAAGGGCAAGCGCACGCCGCCTTCGTAGTCGCCGTGTTTTCCGCCGCGAACATCAGGACCGGCGTAGCCGAGCAGATGATGCGCGAGACGGGCTTTTTCGGTTGTGAGGGGCTTCTTGGCGGCATTCGCGGCGGTGCGCTCGCGCAGCACATCTTGCGGTGATGAGGGGCCTTGATCGCTGTTGAAGATGACGAGGGTGTTTTCGGTGAGTTTGAGTTCATCGAGCTTCGCCAGCAAGCGGCCGATGTCCTGATCCATGGAGAAGGCCTCGCCGAGGAAGCGCCGCATGGAGTCATCGACATTGCCGCCGTGTTTTCGCACCGTGGCGAACTTCTCGCGCTGGTAGTCGGAGAAGTCGGCGTCCTTCACTTTCAGGCTGGCAAATTCATCCACAAAGCGCTGCTGCGGCTGGATGGGATGATGCGTGATGTGGCCCCACACATTCATGTAGAAGGGCACGTCCTTGTGTTTCTCCAGAAAGGCGATGGCGTTGTCATAGACACGCGTGTCCTTGCCGCCATCGACGGGCTTTGGTGCCGCGTTTTCTTCATCGGAGCCGATCACATCAATGCCATACGTTCCAGGCGTCAAGGTTGGCCCGATATGCCACTTGCCAAAGTGGCCCGTGGCGTAACCGGCCTTCTTCATCAGCTCCGTGACCGTCACGCGATCTCCAAAGCCAAAGCTGGCCGGATACTTCTCAAAGGTCGCCGGCCGTTTGCCGGTCATGAG
>CAXNGR010000579.1:0-3677 GCA_964201265.1 Verrucomicrobiaceae bacterium | reverse complement strand
GGCGCGGATGGCAAACCGCGCCCTGAACTCTACGTCGAGGACAAGCTGCACTTCAGTGAGGCCGGTTACGACGTGGTGACCTCCGCGATTCGCTGGCAGAATGAAATCCTCGCCTTTGCGAAGCAGGACGCTGAAAAAGCGCCGCCTGCTGATCCCATCGTCTTCACCGGCAGCTCCAGCATCCGCATGTGGAAGACGTTGGCAGAAGATTTCCCCGGCCTGCCGGTCATGAACCGCGGGTTCGGCGGCTCCGAGGTGTTTGATTCTTTCAACTACGCGCATCTCACCGTGCTGCAGTATCTGCCAAAACACATCGTCATGTATGCCGGTGGCAACGACATAAACGCGGGCAAAACCCCGCAGCGCGTGCTGGCCGACTTTAAAGCTTTCGTCGCTAGTGTGCATGCCGCGCTGCCCGAGTGCCGCATCAGCTACATCTCCAACGCGCCCAATCCCAAACGCTGGGCGTTGATCGAGCAGATGCGCGAGTGCAGCCGTTTGATCGAGGAGTTCACGAAGACCGACAAGCGCCTTCAGTTCATCAACGTCTATCCACACATGCTCGGTTCTGATGGCCTGCCGAAGCCGGACATCTTCCTCAGAGACCAGCTCCACATGAACGAAAAAGGCTACTCCATCTGGAAAGAGGTCGTCGGGCCGTTGTTGAAGTGATCACACTTCAAACACCCCGCTGCCGCCGGAGAGGAAGACCTCCCAGTCCCGCACCTTGTGGTGGTTCTTGATGAGATGCGTCACGGGAAGCTCACGCGGCACGAACGGACGACGTAGCAGCTTCAAACCGGCCTCCTCGGGCAGCTTGCTGCCCTTGCGGCTGTTGATCTTGCGGTCTGCCAGCACGCAGTTCTCCCAGGTACTGGCTCCGCCGCGTGAGATGGGCACGATGTGGTCGATGTTCCCCTCGTTGGGCTTCAGCTTGCGGCCCGTGTACTGGCACACGCCGCCATCGCGCTCCCAGATCGCCTTCGCGCAGAATTTCGGCCGACGTTTCGGCACCTTGTCAAAACGGGCCAGCACCAGCACGGAAGGAACGCGCACTGGACCGTGAACGGTGCCGATGCGGTTGTCGCCCTCGCGCACTTCCAGTTCCAGCCAGTCCTCCCAGGTCACGGGGCGCATGTCGCCGCCTTCGTGGATGTCCAGCGCGGTGGCATTGCCAGCCGCCATCATGCTAAAGGCATCGATCGGCGTTTTCGAGTCGATGGCCTGCCAGTGCCTGTTCAGCACCAGTACGGTCGTTTTCGTCAACAATTCATTCATGCACAGCTCCTAAGTTTGGAATTTCGGCACGAAGGAAATCGCGCATGCAGCACGAGTTCCTTGATGTTGGACAACCACGCTGGCGAGTCCCGGCCATTTGCCAAGTGCCAAGTTTGTTTCCTCCGCCGGTCCAGGAAAAATGCCACCGGGTCACCCCGGCGGCATTCGTCATTTGGCATTCTGGTTTCGTCATTCCGAGAGGAACATCTCCCACTCCCGCACGCGATGCGTGTTCTTGATCAGCAAGGTCACCGGCACCTCACGCGGCACAGCCGGAGCCTTCAGCAGCTTCAAACCGGCTTCTTCAGGCAGTTTGGAGCCTTTGCGGCTGTTCACGCGTTTGTCGGCGAGGACGCAGTTTTCCCACGAGGTGGGTCCGCCGCGAGAAAGCGGCACGACGTGGTCGATGTTGCCTTCGCCGACGCGGAGCTTGCGGCCGGTGTATTGGCACACACCGCCATCGCGTTCCCAAATGCCGCGCACGCCGAATTTCGGGCGCTTTTTGGGCACCTTGTCAAATTTCGCCAACACGAGCACCGCAGGCACCCGCACCGGCCCTTTGACGGTGCCGATGACGTTGTCGCCCTCGCGCACAGGCAGTGTGAGCCACTCCGCCCAGGTCACGGGACGAATGTGGCCGCCCGTTTCGATGTCGAGCGCTGTCGCCGCACCACCCGCGATCATGCTGAAGGCCTCCATCGGCGTTTTCACGCCAATGGCCTGCCAGTTGCGATTGAGCACGAGGACGGTGCTTTTGGTGAGATGCGAGTTCATGAGTATGGAGTGCCGACGATTCGTCGGCCTTGAGGTTTGGAATGGCGACGAGTCGTCGCCGCTCCATGTTGCGGTGTTCGTTCTTCAGTCCTCCGCTGGCCCTTCTGGACACATCTTCACGATGTGCGGACGGAATTCGCCGAGCACATCCACGAGGTCGGTCTGGGCGGCCATGACGCTGTGGATGTCTTTGTACACGCCGGGCACCTCGTCGATGCCAGCGCTGAGGAGTTCGACACCAGCAGCGGCGAGTTGCTTCTTCACGCCGCCCCAAGTGAAGCTCTGCTTGGCTACGGAGCGGCTCATGACGCGACCGGCACCGTGGGAGGCGCTGTGAAGCGAGGACGCTTTGCCTTTGCCTCGCACGAGGTAGCCAGGCGTGGCCATGGAGCCGGGGATGACGCCGAGAACGCCTTCACCAGCAGGTGTAGCTCCTTTGCGATGCACGATGACCTCGCGTTCGGTGCCTTCGATGAGATGCGTTTCCTTCCAGGCGAAGTTGTGATGGTTCTCGATGTCGAGCATGACGTGAGCACCGACCTTCTTCGCGATGTACTTGTGGATGAGCGCATGATTCGCGGCGGCGTAGCGACCCATGAGGTTCATGGCGGCCCAGTATTCCTGGCCGGCCTCTTCTTCAAAGGTGAGCCACGCGAGGTGCTTCATCTCCTTGGGCAAATCGTAACGGCGATCCATGGCGATGCGGCTGTAGTGCTGGCAAACCTGCGCTCCGGTGCCGCGCGAGCCGCTGTGGCTCAGGAGCGCGAGGTATTCACCCGGCGGCACGTCAAAGCCGGATTTCTTCAGCGCGGCGGACTGCTGCGCATTCACGTCCATGGCCCCGAACTCGACAAAGTGGTTCCCAGAGCCGCTGGTGCCGAGCTGCGCCCAGGCTTTGTCCTTGAAGCGTCGCGTGATCGGCGAAACGGCCCAGTCCTCGTCCATCACCTCGTGCATGCGCTTGTCCTTGAAGGCTCCGCCCATGCCGAAGTTCGTCTCGCTTTCCAGAATGTTCGCCAGCCGGTCCTTCTGACCTGCGATGGTGCCCGCCTTGCGATCATACACGCTCAGTCGCATGCGACACGCGATGTCCACGCCGACCGCATACGGGATCACACAGCCTTCCGTGGCCAACACGCCACCAATCGGCAGCCCATAGCCCACATGCGCATCCGGCATCAGCGCCCCCGCGACCGCCACCGGCAGCGCACAAGCGTTCGCCATCTGCTGCACCGCAGCCGCATCGAGGCCGGAACCCCATTGCGCCAATGGTGCCAGCGCATCACGCTGCTTGTAAGCCGGCGCATAAAGATCACGCGCCAAGCCTTCACGCAGCGGATCGCCGAGAAACGCCTCCGGCTTCGCAATGATCGCGCCCAGATCCTCTTCGAGCCGCGCGGAGTCACCACCCTGCGTCATGAACTTCGCGATGAAGTCCATCCCAGACTGGATCGCCGCGCCCTGCGGCACGCCGAGTTGGATGAGATCGTTGGGTTTCATGATGGTGAGTGGCTGGAGTGTTGGAGGAATGGAGTGATGGGGTCGTGGAGGGCGGGAAATGGGCACGATGGTCCCGGTAGCGGTGTTCGTTCGGGGGGGAAAGCAAAGGGCTAAGGGCAAAGAGC
>CAXNGR010000578.1:0-3685 GCA_964201265.1 Verrucomicrobiaceae bacterium | reverse complement strand
TGGCTGCCACGGCCTGTTCGTGCTCAATGGCGGAGAACAATCCGCCGCCTCGTTCTGTCTTGCGGTAACGCTTCATCGCCCCTTTTGTGGCTCACGATTGTCCTCAGCGAAAGCGTTGCCTGGGGAAATACAGTTTCCAGAGGTTCCCTAAATTCGTCATTCGTCATTTCCCCTTCGCGCTCTACCATCGCTGAAACCGACCTCTCACCCACCGCCTCCATCTTCCCACCATGCCAACACTGACCGTCCAGCCCCGCGCCCGCCTTTTCCACGGTCACCTCTGGGTTTACGCCACTGAAATCCAGAAGCGCTTTGGCGATCCCAAGCCCGGCGATGTCGTCCATCTGCAAGACGTGCGCGGCAAGCCGCTCGGCAGTGCCATCTACAATCCGCAGTCGCAGATCTCCGCGCGTTTGTTCTCCTACCGCCGCCAGGATCTCGATCTCGACTTCTTCACCCGCCGCATCCAGCGCGCCATCAAGGTCCGCGAGGAATCCGGTGTCGATCTGAACCTCTGCCGCCTCGTCTGGAGCGAGTCCGACGGCCTCCCCGGTGTCATCATCGACCGCTACGGCGACTTCCTCGTGCTCCAGACCCTCACCCTCGCGATGGATCTGCGCAAAGACCTCATCATCCAGGCCCTCAACGACATTTTGAAGCCACGCGGCATCGTCGAGCGCAACGAAGGCGCCGTGCGCAAAGCCGAAGGCATGGAACTCATCAAAGGCGTCGTCAGTGGCGAGACACCCGCGCCCTACGTCGTCCGTTATCAGGGCAGCGCCTTCCACGCCGACCTCCTCGAAGGCCAGAAGACCGGCCTCTACCTCGATCAGCTCGACAACTACCAGCTCGTCGCCGCCCTCGCCAAAGGCCGCCGCGTGCTCGACTGCTTCTCCAATCAAGGCGGCTTCGCCCAGGCCTGCGCCCTCGCCGGAGCCAGCGAAGTCACCGCCGTGGACATCAGTGAGTCGGCCACCGAGGTCGCGAAACAAAACGCCGCTATCTCCGGCACGAAAATTGAATGCATCGCCGAAAACTGCTTCGACTTCCTCAAGCGCAACGAAGCCGCCGCCGCCCGCTACGATTTGATCATCCTCGATCCGCCCTCCTTCACCAAAACCAAAAGCTCCGTGCGCGATGCCCTGCGCGGCTACAAGGAGATCCACCTCCGCGCCATGAAGATGCTCGAACCCGGCGGCATCTTCGCCACCTTCACCTGCTCGCATCACGTCAGCGCCGAGGAATTCCACAGCAGCATCACCGACGCCGCCGTCGATGCCAAAAAGACCCTCCGCCGCGTCACCACCTACACGCAGCGCCCCGACCACCCCATCCTCGCCACCATCCCCGAAACCGAATACCTCCGCGGCTACGCCTACGAGGTGGTGGCTTCGTGGTGATCCTCGCGTAAAACAGGCTGCCAGCCAACGACTTCCGAACCACATGACAAGAGAAGAGCGAATCCAGCGCCTCATCGCGGCCATTCCATGTCTGAGCAGCTATCGACTTCAACTGGTTGATCGAGTCGTGGTCGCTTTCAATCAGCCCAAGGATTTTCGGCGAAATTCGGAGTCGAGTTTGTTCACACCCTCATTTTTGGAGGATTTTGGCGACGTTCTTCGAATGCATCATTGCTTGTCACGCGAGCCGTTCTCAAAGGACAAGTTCGAGTATGCACTTGAGCGTGTTCTGAAAGAAGCCGGTATCTCCGCCACGATGGCACCAAGAGGGCAGAGAGGGTTTGATATTGAAATCGCCGGGCAAAAGTTCTCGCTTAAGACCGAGGCGGCCAAAGCGATTCGTGAGAACACCATTCACATCTCAAAGTTCATGGAGCTTGGCGGAGGCACATGGGGATCGAATCCGGAGGATTTGATTGGTCTGCGTGCGCAGTTCATGAATGCTCTGAATGGAATCAGTCGAATCTTGGTTCTCCGAGCATTGAAGAAGGGCGACCCGCTTTTCCTTTATGAGCTTGTCGAGATTCCAAAGGACTTGCTCCTGAAGGCTGCGGACGGGCGACTCGAAATGATGACGGAGAGCAGGCAGAATCCCAAACCCGGTTATTGCTACGTCAAGGAGGGCGGCGAATTGCTTTTCAGCCTCTATTTCGACGGCGGTGGTGAACGAAAGCTCCAAGTGAAGGGATTGCAGATGTCGCTCTGCACCGTCCATGCCACATGGCAGTTTGAGTCTCCTACAGACACTCTGTGAGCAGCGGGCGGTTTGCGCTCATGATCCGATCCTTCGCGATCTTCACATAGTCAGGCTTTGCCTCAACGCCGACACATCGCCGGTCAGTTTCGATAGCAACGACTCCAACAGTCCCGCTGCCAAAAAACGGATCGAGGACAACGCCTCCCTTCGGTGAGCCTGCGAGGATGCAAGGACGCACAAGCGCACGCGGGAATACAGCAAAATGTGCTTCCTTGCATGGCTCCGTATTGATAGGCCAGACGGTTCTTTTGTTCTTCTTGGATTTCCCGTCGGCAGTCGTCTCCTTGATCGCCTCTTGATCAAAGTAGTAGCTTTCGCTCTTCGAGAACATAAAGAGGTATTCGTGGGACACGGTAACGCGATCCTTCACGGATTCAGGTTGGCAGTTGGGCTTGTGCCAGATGATGTCAGAGCGGAGATACCAACCATCGAATTGCAGCGCCATTGCCACCATCCAAGCCACGCCGATCAAATCCTTGGGCTTCAGCCCTTCGGGTGTATCGGGACGATAAGACATCGCACGGCCTTTGTTCTTCCCATCGCTGTCTCTCCATGCTCGTCCGCCAGAGGTGTAGGTATTGGCAATATTCAGCCAGAACGTGCCATCCGAGCGCAGGACTCGTCTGACCTCGCGAAAACACGATACAAGACTCTTCACATAGTCTTGCAAATCGTCTTCTGCGCCAATCTGCCCTTCATGGCCATAGTCACGCATTCCCCAATACGGAGGTGACGTGATGCAGGTGTGAAAAGTCTCGTCTGGAATGTCCAAGAGCTTAGATCGAACATCTCCCAAGATGATTTGCACCGGTTCCTGCTCTGTGCAGCGCAGAGGCCATGCTTGTGAGCCATTCACAAAATGACTTTTCATTTTGCTCCTCCTTTCGTTTTGGTGACTTGATAGCGTGCTGGTTCTTCTTGGACCCGAGACGACAGCGTTTCGATGATCAGGGAATGAAGGGTTTTATCCTCCTCAATTGCACGGACTTTGAGAGCTTTGTGAAGATCGTCTTCAATCTCCAGTGGAAACGTTTTCTTCGCACGTTTGGGTTTATTCGGCTGCATGAGTGACCGGAGTAACCTGAGTTACCAAGGTTTGTCAAATTAGATTTCCCTCTGAATACGCCTCGGCGTTGTCCCTCGCCCCGGCTAAATCAGTGCCGTCTCGACTTTCAGTGCTTCAGCTTGCAACAGCAGCGTACCGTCCTTCAGTATTGGACAGCGCTGAACGGGTGAGCTTGGATCGGCGTGCCCCCCCCAGAGGTGACTGACCTCCTGGCGCTAATGCGTCAACGCATAGAACACGATGTTGATGCCGAGGGGATAGGCATGCTTCTCGGAGACCTCGCGGAAGTAGTCGGCGTCGAAGGATTCCTGCTCCCAGCCGTCGCCCATGTCGTTGTTGAGGCAGATCAGCATCACCATGCGGCCACGGTCGTCATGCACCGCGCGGAAGATGGGCTGGGCG
>CAXNGR010000577.1:0-3690 GCA_964201265.1 Verrucomicrobiaceae bacterium | reverse complement strand
TGAAATGCTTCAGCAGTCGTCCCTGCATCTCATGTGGGAGCGCACCGCCACTTGGTGGAATAATCTCATGGTACCCAAGTGGAGCTTGGCCACCGCTGCGGCGGCGGTATGTGTGATGAGCGTGTGGCTGCTTAACAGTGAGAAGACCGCTCCTACCGTCACCACCGTGGATGCCCCTTTGCCGACGGTCATTGACAAGCCCTTCATCCCGAAAATGGACCTCAGCGAGCTGCCAATGGCCAACATTGCCGATCGCAACAATAAGGCTCTGGAAGAATCCCTGCTGCGCAAGCACTTGGAAATTCGCCCTGTGCTGGAAGGCAAGGTCCAGCCGCTGCCCGCCAGCGCCGAAGGTTTTCAGGTGCCTGTCCCCGAGAAGAAGAATCCCACGGCCCAGCAGAAAAAGACCGTGGAAGGCCTCGGCAAATAAGGCGCAGGCCTTTTAATACAGCATATTCAAACTCAGGACATTGACGAACGTCCAGGTTGCGGCATCGAAAAAATTCCGCACTGCCTTTGTCAAAGCCTCTTGTTCATGCTATCGCTCCGGTTCGCTCGCCACTGACCGGTGAGCGTCTCAGACACACGCATGACCAGTCTCGTTTCCGACCTCCCCTCGCTGCTCCAGCAATACGATGAACGCACCCGTCAGGAGGCGGAGCGATTGGTGGATGACGATGCGGTGATCGGTCTGGAGTTGCTGCCAGATGAAATGATGGCTGAGGTGCGCCTCGACGACCGCGCCGCCCAGGTGCGCTGGCTGCGTGGAGAACACGGTTGGCATGGCGAGACCGATGTGGATGATGACGAGGCGCTGGAAAATCTCGCGCTTTGCGCCACATTGGTGGCCGTAAGACGCCGTGAGGCCCGAGGCACCCTGCCACAGACACCTGTGGAGGAGGAGGACTTTGAGCAGAACCTCACGACGAAGCTCGCACGCTCCCTCACCCCGGATGAGGAGAACTACCTGAGCAAGATGGAGAAGCGCTACGAGCGCGTCCGGCTCACAGGGAAAATTTTCGACCAGGACATGGTGCGCCTGCACCCGAAGTGGGCCATTCAAAGCATGGAACCCGTCGCTCTCTGGCCTGAAGCGCCAAAAAACCTGCGCGAGTTCTGGAACTACATCGCACTAGCGCTGGCGGACAAAGGTCTGTCCCCGCCCGCCTTCCTGCGTGGCATGGCGGACATTGACGGCACGCGTGAGGCGCTGCGTGACTGGCGCCACGCCAGCACCGTCCCCACCTGGAGAAAGCGCATCCGCGAGTTCATCGACGCACGCCAGGAGGCTGACACCTCGAATCAGGTGGCCTCGCGCCAGTGCGAGTTCCGCCTTCTCGTCACCGTGAATGATGCGCGGTTGCAAATTCGCCTTGATGGCGAAACACCCTCTGCTTTCACGCATGTGGATTCCGCGCTGCTTGATTCGCTGCGTAAGGAGCATCGTGATGGTCACATCGTGACCTCCGGTGCCTCCGAGCTGCTGCTCGTTTCCTGCAAGGCGCAGAGCGAGGAGGATTGGAATGACTCCTTCCGTCTGGAGACCAAACATCACGCGCAATGGCTCGCCACCCTGTTCCAGCAGCCCGCGTTGAACGATCTGCTCATCACGCGTGACGAGGTGCCCTTCCAGCGCACCGCAGAACCCCTGCGCTGGGCCTCCAAACTGAGCGCCGACGGCCTCACGCTCACCTTGCAGCTCGAAACGGCGGACGGCTCTCCTGCCCCGCTCCCGCTGCGCATTTTACGCGGCTCACAGACTTTCTACCTGAGCGCGGACACGCTGTTTCATGGTCCGGTCTGGCTGCATGATGAGTCACGCATCGACACCCCGGTGGTCATGCCGCTGGAGGCGCTCGCCACGCCGGAGGGCATCGCCTTCATGCGCGAGATCGACATCGTCGTTCCAGACTCGATCCAGGGCCGCGTGCGGCATGAAAACCTGCGTGTCAAGGTCACCGCCGCCTGCATGGCCAAGGCACCGCACTCCGGCGGAGCCGAATTCGTCACGCTGAAGGCCGAGGCGGTCGATGGCGAGGGCCGCCTGCGCGAGACGCTGCGCATTTCCGGCTGGCAGCCGGTGGATGAAAAAAAAACGACTGACACCGAGGACGCCATCATCTGCCGAGATCGTCGTGCCCTGCGCGATGCCGAAGAACTCCTAAACCAGCTCCGCCGCACCTGGGATCATGAGACGGACGGCTGGCGTGTCCGCATGGCGAAGGATTTCCCCGACTTGTTTCACCAGTGGGCCACGAACCTGCCGGAAAACGTGTCCTTGCAGACGGACGACCGTCTTCAAACCATCCTCGCCGATCCCCTCATCGCCCGCGTCCGCATTGAGGCCACGCAGGCCGGCAGCATCGACTGGCTGGACCTCAAACTCGTCTTCGACATCGAAGGCGCGGATTTAAAGCCCGCCGACATCCGCCGCCTCATCGCTGCGAAGGGCGAATTCGTGCGTCTCGCAGACGGCTCTTGGCGTCGTGTGAAGCTGGAGCTCAGCGAGGAGCAGATGCAGTTGCTCGACAGCCTCGGCATCGACCTGGATGAAAACAGCGACGAGACGCACCGCCTGCACTGGCGTCAGCTCGCGCAGGAAAAAGCTGCGGAGATCGTCAATCCGAAGGCTTGGGCAAAAATCGTCGAGCGCATGGAGGAGGCTAAGCTCGATGTGCGCCCGCCAGTGCCTGCGGAGCTGAACGTGACACTGCGGCCCTATCAGGTCGAAGGCTATCAGTTCCTCACCTACCTCACCACGAACCGCTTCGGCGGCATTTTGGCCGATGACATGGGCCTGGGCAAGACGCTGCAAAGCATCGCCTGGGTGCTCTGGCTGCGCTCCCGCAAAAAAGCCGACGGCCCGCACCTGCCCGTGCTCGTCGTGTGCCCGAAGTCCGTGCTCGATGTCTGGGCACTGGAGTTCAACAAAGCCGCAACAGGCTTGCGCGTGCTCGTGCTGCATGACCGCGACTTGTTCGACTTCACGCTCGTGCAGACGCAGATCGACGTGCTCGTCCTCAACTACACGCAAATGCGCAACGTGATCGAGGAACTGTCCGCCATCCGCTGGCTGGCCGCGATTCTAGATGAAGGCCAGCAGATCAAGAACCCGGACTCGCAAACCGCCCGTGCCGCCCGCCAGCTCCGTGCTGACAACCGCCTCGTCCTGACCGGCACACCGCTCGAAAACCGCCTACTTGATCTGTGGAGCCTCATGACCTTCGCCACGCCCGGTGCACTCGGTGAACGCGGCTACTTCCACCGTCATTTCGACCGCCGCAAAGACCCTCGCGCCTCCGAGCGTCTCGCCGCGCGTCTGCGCCCTTTCCTTTTGCGCCGCACCAAAGGCCAGGTGGCCCGCGACCTGCCTTCCCGCAGTGAGGAGAACAAGCTCTGCGAGATGAGCGGTCGCCAAGCTGAGCTGTACAAGGAAGAACTCGCCCGCGCCCAGCATCTGGTGCTCAGCAGCTCCGGCTTCGACATGGTGAACCGCCGCCGCTTCGCCATTTTGCAGGCGTTGACCCGTCTGCGGCAGATCTGCTGCCATCCCGGCCTCATCGACAAAACCGCCGAAAACGAGGAAAGCGCCAAGCTCACCGCCACGCTCGAACTCCTCCAGGAACTCAACGCCGAAGGCCACAAGGTGCTGCTCTTCAGCCAGTTCGTCACGATGCTCAAAATCATCCG
>CAXNGR010000576.1:0-3694 GCA_964201265.1 Verrucomicrobiaceae bacterium | reverse complement strand
TGGTCGCATTGGCTCCGTTCATCTCGATCGCCGTGCCGCCACTGAGTGTGTAGCCCGTCGTGTTGAATGAAATGCCTGCGTCGGCCTCCACCGTGCCACTGACGGTCACAGCGCCTGCCGTCGCGCCCCCGAAGACAGCGGTCTTCGTCTTGTCAGAGGCCACCGCAGTCTGCCCATCGGCGTCAGTGGCAGACCATGTCGTGCCCGCCGCAGACCATGTGCCCGCGCCACCGCGGGTCGTGTCAGCCCCAACCCAAAACAGCGAAGATCCTCCCGCCGCTCCCATCACTCCATTGACCACCAAGTCAGCCCCCGTGCCTTCAAAGCCAGCCGTGCCGCCAGATGCTTCCGAGAAGCCGTAAAAGCGGAATGTGATGTCGGAAGTCAGTCCCTCGAACGCCGCACCGAGATCACTCGTGGCAAAGGTTTGACTGCTGGTGTTGTCCACCACGCTAAATGTGGCCAGATCACTCGCAAAGCTGTCCAAACTGCTGCGGATAGCCAGTCCCGTAGTGCCTGTGGCAGAACGCTGCCAGATGAAATTCAGCGTATCGACGGAGATCGTGTTCGTGCCGTTGTAGTTCAGCGAGAACTGCATGAAGTCGTTTCCAGTCACCGCATTGGCGATGCTTGTCACCGCCCAGTTAGTGGCATTGAAGCGATCTGCATTTGCAGAGGCCGTGAGACCAGCCCCACGGCTGAGGATGCCTGAACTGGCCCCGAGACTCGAGTGAATGCTGTCTGCCGTAACGGTCGCCGCATCACCTGCATCACCAGAGAACTCCCAACTCAATAGCACGGCTGCCTCAAGTTGAAGTGGAAGAGTGAACAAGGCACCAACGGTCAGCAGCCTGACGAGAGAACGCGAGACAAGATAAGGAGCGTGAGTGTTTTTCTTCATAGCGAACTGGGGAAAGTTCGCCGCATGAAATAGCTTTACTTATGCCGCCGTCGCCCGCTGCATCGCGACGATTTCGGCAGTGCGTGTTTCGTCACACAAAAACATGTACGCGTGGCATGCTTGCTTTTGACGAGCTTCATTGGTCGAAATCGTTGCAGACCTGCATTTGCTCCGCCCGCACACGGGAACTGTGTCAGCATTAATGAAGATGTTCACCTTGATGATTTTTGCCACGCTCGGCATTACTTTCCTTTTTTCGCAGCCATCGCCATTGCAACCCATCCCAAATGAGGCCGCGCCTGAGCTGGCTCTGCTCATGGGGGATTTGCAGCGGCTCACCCATAAGCTCGCGCTCTCGGCGGACGCGGGGAATGCGGAGCTGGCGGCTTTTTATCTCCATGAGTCACTGGAGCAGTTGCAGACGATTCAGAAGGAAGCGCCGGAGTATGAGCGGCTGCCCATAGCTCTGCTGATCGACCGACTTGGGCTGCCTGCCTATGAAGCGATGAGAGCGGCGGTCACGGAGAAGCCGGTGAAACGTGAACGGCTGCTGAATGGACTGGATGCCGTCATTCAGAGCTGCAACACCTGCCACATGGCCACACAGCATGGCTTTCTCCGCATCACTCGCGGCACGGAGGTGAATCCCTTTAACCAATCCTTCGCACCATGAGATTTTTGTCTTTCGTATTCCTCCTCACTTCAGCACTCGCTACTGAAACACCCAATCGAGGCGTGGTGAGCATCGCTGGCTCAACCAGTGGCAAGGTGCTCAATCGCTGTCTTGGCTTCATCGTCGAGAAAGAAGGTTTTGTGCTCACCAACTATGAAAACCTCACCTCGCAGCCCGATGGCCGACTGCTGGAAAAGTTTGAAGTAACCTTAGGCACGAAGAGCTACGCGGCTGAAATCATCGGCGTGGAACCCACGATCAACATCGCCATCTTGAAGCTCGAAACGGACGAAATCTTCACGCCGGTCGTTTGCGCTATGAAACGTGAAATCACGCCGAGAATGGCCTTGCAGGCAGTTTCCATCGAAAACGGTGAGGTAAAGACCATCGACGGCTCTGTGACGGCTTTGAATACGAAGCTGTGTTATCAGCACAGCCTCGCCTCGACCATGTTTCGCGCGAAGATCACCATCCCGGCGGCATCCCTCGGCGGACCGGTGTTTCATGCCGATTCAGGCGAGGTGGCGGCCATTTATACCGGCTACAAACCTGTGCCCGAGCCGGGTCACGCCGAAGACCTGAGCGAGACGCATCTGCTGCCGATCAATCTGTGCTTCAACATCTACGAGAGCCTCAAAACCAAGCGCAGCCTGAAGTCGCCCTGGACCGGCTTCTCCGTGCGCCCCTTGAACGAGAATGAGCAGCGCTATTTCCCCACTGATAAAAAACACCACGGCGGCATCGCCATCGAAGACATCTGGGAAAACAGCACCGCGCAGAAGATGGGCATCCGCGAGGGCGACATCCTCGTGCAATTCTCCTACAGCCGCATCCTGAGCGTCGCCGACTTCCAGAAGTGGCTCTACATGTATGGCGTCGGCCATTCCGTGAAGCTCTACATCCTGCGCAACGGCACGGAATATCTCGTCGCGGATTATGTGATCGAGGAACGCCCGGAATGGGCGAAGCCGAAGTGAGTCCACCGACGCTACTTCGCGCGCATGCGGTTATTATTCGCGTTGTGCTCAAGTACGCAGAGGCCGAGTTCCTCCATCAGTGGCGGCACATAAACGCCAAATCGGCCACGCAGTCCCTTCTTCAGGCCGTACCAGCCGCCGATGGGATTCTTCGGCGAGCGGCCCCAGGCCTCGACGGTGCCTTCCTTCGCGGGTTTTTGCTCGTCCGCTCCGCCGAGATCCATCCAGTCGCCGTGCTTCTTCAGCATCGCGTGAAGGTCGGCAATGCAGCGGGCATCATAGTGCAGCACCGTCTTTCCCACGGTGCAGACGAGCACGGCCACGCCTTCCTTGTTGGTGTCCGTGTGCATGGTGAACTCAGTAGTGCCCGGAGCTGTCTTGAGCTGCCAGGGATTTTCTTCGGAGCGCGTGGGGAGTGACATGATCAGCATGCTGGTGGCGTGGTATTGGAGTGCAATCGAATTCTGGTCACTGTCTGTTCGGTGTGGGCATTGGTCCCAGGTAGGCTGAATCAGAGGAACATCTCTACTTCAAATCATGTGGAGACACTGTCATGCACCCGAATCAAACGGCCTCGCTGTTCTTCTCCAGCACGACGGCGAGCCAGCCGCGGGCGGTGTAGCCATCGGCTGAGCCACCGAAGGCGGTGGTGGAGACGATCCACCAGCCTTCGGCGAGTTCGGCTTTCAGATGCTCTTCGACATGACCATGTTTGCCAGCGTGGCCTTTGAACATGGTGGAGCCTTCGTAGGCCATGTTGTCGAGGTAGATGGTGACGAGCTATTGCATGACCGGCGGCTTATTCAAAGACGATGCGGTAAAACTTCCCGTCCAAGGTGATCGTGAGGGTGTAGTCGATGCGCTGGTAGTCGCCTTCGTCGGTGATGACGGAGGCGGTTTCCCAACCGGGGACGGTGGTCCAGGTGCTGAGATCGGTGGAGACTTCGATGCGGGCCTGCTCGGGGATGCCTTTGGGACGGCGGAAGGTGAGGGTGAGGTTGTTTCCGGTGCGGGCGGCGGCGAGAGGTTCGTCAGTGCCGGCGTTGGGATTGCCGCCGAGGAGGTATTCGGCGTAGTTGCTGCGGCCATCGCCATCGGCGTCGCCGGTGGGGCCGGTGAGGGTGCTGTTTTGGAGCTGGGAGA
>CAXNGR010000575.1:0-3695 GCA_964201265.1 Verrucomicrobiaceae bacterium | reverse complement strand
GGGCAAGGGATGGAGCACACGCCCGATAACACGCGGGTCGGGCAGGGTGGCAAAGAGTTGTTTGAGCCGCAGGATGTTTTGAAGGTCGCTCTGGTCTTGAGCAGCCGGGGATGTCGTCGCGTCGATAGGGGTAGGTTCCATCCACACTTTCATCAGTGGTTATGGCAATTTGTACAGCGGTTTGTTTACCACTGAAACACCATACTCAGTTGCTCATTTCAGGCGTAAACCCTGCTGAGTGAAGCCTTATAAAGAGGTTTGGAGAATTGGACTCGCCAAAACGGAAGCCGCCTTCTAAGATCGCCGCCTTTCTCGGACGAAATCTCAAACGTTTTTAACACTCAACGCACTCACGACTATGGGCCTCATGGATTACCTCAAGGGACAGTTTCTGGAAATCATCCAGTGGACGGACGATTCACGCGACACGCTCTCCTGGCGCTTTCCAGATGAGGACAAAGAAATCAAGCGCGGTGCCCAGCTCATCGTGCGGGAGTCGCAGGTGGCACAGTTTGTTTATCTCGGTGAGTTCGGCGACACCTTCGGTCCCGGCAAGCACACGCTGAGCACGGACAACATCCCGATCCTCTCCACGCTCAAAGGCTGGAAGTACGGTTTCGAGTCCCCTTTCAAGGCGGACGTGTATTACGTCACCACCCGCCTCTTCACCGGCAACAAATGGGGCACCAGCAACCCCATCATGCTGCGCGACCAGGATTTCGGCATCGTGCGTGTGCGTGCCTTCGGTACCTTCGATTTCAAGATCAGCGATCCGAAGCTATTCCTCAAAGAAGTCGCCGGTTCTGATCATCATTTCCGTCTGGATGAGTTTGCCGACACGATGCGCAGCCGCATCATCAGCGTGTTCACGGATGCGCTCGCCACCGCCAAGGTTCCCGTGCTCGACCTCGCCACCCGCTACTCCGAGCTGGGCGACGCCCTGCTGCCGATCATCAATCCGATCACCCAGGGCAAGTACGGCATCGAGATCGCCAGCTTCGTCCTCGAAAACGCCAGCGTGCCGCCGGAAGTCGAGGCCGCCATCGACAAGCGCAGCAGCATGAGCGCCATCGGCAACCTCAACGATTACGTGAAGTTCCAGATGGCTGAAGGCATGGCCAAAGGAGGCGGTGGGCCTGCCGGAGCCGCAGCGGAGATCGCCATGGGCTTTGGAATGGCGCAAAACATGATGGCGCAGGGCGTCTTCAATCCGAACCAGCCAGCCGCTGCCACGCCGCCCCCGCTTCCCACTGCGGCTCCTGTAGCCGATGTTTTGACCCCCGCCCAGGTGGCGCAGACACTCGGCGTGACCGAGGCCGATGTCATCTCCAGCATCGAGACCGGTGATCTCAAAGGCAAAAAGATTGGCACGCAGTACCGCATCACCAAAGCCGCGCTGGATCAGTTCCTGGCGCAGTGATAACTCAGATGTAGCGGAAATCGTCAGAGTTCCGTGTGGCGGCAGGCTGACGCCTGCCGCTACAGCACCTCGATCTTCGCCGTGATGGGAAAATGATCGCTGACGCCTTTGAGCGTTTCGCGGTCAAAGTTCAGCGGCCGACCGGAAGCACCGGCGGCGGGCGGCTGATGGAAGATGCCGACGCTGTCGCAGTCGAATTTCAGCCCTTGCAGGCCATAAACACCTCATCAGCTCAGGTAGAGCCGACCGGCCCAAGAGTTGAGTGAGGGCACTCAGCGGTTCACATAATCGAACAGCTTGTCATTCATCTCGCGCAGGCGTTTGGAGAGGCAGGTGGCGATGCGGCTGAGGAGGCGATAGGCCACTTTCGGGTTGGCAGCATGCAGGCGGTCCATGCTGTCGCGGGTAATGAGCCAGACTTCTGCCTCCGTGCCAGCGCGCACGGTGGCGCTGGCGGGGCCGGGGTCGAAGACGCTGACTTCACCGATGGAGTCACCAGCCTCCAGCACGGCCACGGGCTTTGAGTTCATGTCGTCCTGGATGACCTCCAGTTTGCCTTTGAGCACGAGGAAGAGGATGTCGTTGTCTTCTCCCTGACGGATGACGATGTCATCTGCCTGGTAGGAGCGTGAGTCGCCGTAACTAGAGAGGAGTTGCAGTTCGTTGGCACCAAAATTAGCGAGAAGCGGGGTAAGAGAGGGCATGCAGGGATGGGGTTGGGAGGAGAGCAGAAATCTGCTTTTTTAACGTTGCTGGCATGTTCAAGGCTGCCAACTAGATTGCGGCGGAGTTACTTCCACCAATCGGGGATCTTCCCGGCACCATCCATGGCGGGGATGCGCATTTTGATTTTGTTTTTCGACGGATGGACGATCCATGCGGTGGCGTCCGGCATCTTCATGAGTTCGCCGGGCTGGACTTCGTAGTCCCACTCCTTGTTCACGGTGGTGCTGCTGTTGGCCCCCATGAAGCCGGAGGATTTGGATTTCTTCGTCTTCTCTACCTTGGCGATGAACTCGGCCACAGCCTGAGCCCCCTCGGGATCGGGCTGGCGGAAGGCGATGCGGGAGCGGCAGTTCAGGGTGAGCACCTGCGCGGTTTCTTTGCCGAGCACGGGGAACAATGAAGCGTCACTCTGCATGCCGAGAATGAGGCAGCAGTTCGCGGCGCGGAGACGGTCGATGACGTTGTGATCGGAGATGCCGTCCTCACTGGCGGTGGCGAGCGCCTGGAACTCGTCCATGAGGGCGATGAGCAGGTTCTCGCCCTTGCGCTCGGACTTGGGCTTGTCGAAGCGCATCATGGCATGCGTGTAGAACAGCAGCTTGATGTAGGTGTTGATGTAGCGGCGCTCGGTCTGGAAGGTCTGCGGCAGCGCGGTGCAGAAGATGCGGCCCTTGTCCACATCGGCGATGTCGATGGTGTTGGGTAAATCCGAGCAGAAGACCTCGGCGATGTCCGGGTGTGTGAAGAAACCGAGCATGACCTTCAGTGTGCCGACGAGTCCTTCTTTCTGCTCCGCAGCCTTCGCGCTGAGGAAGGTCTGGTCGAAGTATTTCGCCAGCTTGATGCGCTCCGGTGTGCTGTCGGCATCCAGCAGTTCCTCAAAGATGGACTCCATCGCCGAACTGTCCGTGAGGATTTCGTAGGCGCGCAGGACGTTGACCGGTTTGCCTAACGTCTCAAGCAGTTCAAAGGCGCTCGTCAGGGCCTGCTGAGCGGCGGGCTTGAAGAAGGATGATTGCTCCCCTTCGGTGAGCGAGGCACCCGTATCTACGAGGTTTTTCGCATGAGTCGTGTAAGGCAGTCGTGGGTCAGAAACGAGGTTGTAGCGTTCCTTGGGCCGCCACTTGCGATCCAGTCGGTCCGGGCGCACTGCCAACACGCAGATGGCTTCCGGCCTGCCATGTCCGGCGGCATGCTCCATGGCAAAGAAATGCTCGTCCCCCTTGGCACCGAGGATTAGGCCGCCCCAGTTCGGGCGCGAGACGCTGATTTGATGCAGCAGCGGGTTGAAGCCAGAGGTTGTCTTGCCCACGCCGGTGTCTCCCGTGATCAGCCAGTGGCGGGTGAACTCCCCCGGCAGCCATTTGAGGTTCTTGTACTGCACGATGTAGTCCTTCTTGGAGAAATCCGGCTGCCACTTCAGCAGCACAAAAGCCCCCAGCACACACACAAAGGCCACACCTCCAGTGACCTCGTTGATGCTGTTGTATTGAAACACATACCAGATGCCAAAGGTGGCGAGTCCGACGGCGGTGAGGAATTTGAGGAA
>CAXNGR010000574.1:0-3697 GCA_964201265.1 Verrucomicrobiaceae bacterium | reverse complement strand
GGAGCGCTCGGCATGGCCTATGGCGTCAGCGCCTCGTCGCTGCTCATGGCCTTCGGTGTGCCGCCAGCGGCCACGAGCGCCACGGTGCATGCGGCGGAGTGCTTCACCACGGGCGCTTCAGCGATTTCGCATCACGCCTTTGGCAATGTGGACCGCTTTCTGTTTCGCCGACTTCTCATCCCTGCCGTCATCGGGGCAATCATTGGCGCTTACTTGCTCTCCTCCATTGGCGATGTGCTCAAACCCTGGGTTTCCGGCTACTTGATCATCATGGGTGCCGTGATCATCTCCAAAGCCTTCGTCCGCGTGCCGCCGCGCAATGTGACCACGCATCTCGCGCCCCTCGGCTTTTTCGGTGCGCTCGTCGATGCCATGGGCGGTGGTGGTTGGGGGCCGATTGTCGCCTCCAATCTCATCGTGCGTGGCAACAACGTCCGCATCACCGTCGGCAGCGTGAACGCGGTCGAGTTTTTCGTCACACTGGCCGCCAGCATCACCTTCTTCCTCACCATCGGCCTCACGCATTGGAGCATCATCCTCGGTCTCGCCCTCGGCGGCATGATCGCCGCGCCGTTCGGTGCCTGGGCCGCGAAACACATCCCGCACAAGCCGTTTATGATTCTCGTCGGCGTCCTCGTCGTCGCCCTCAGCACGCGCAATCTCCTCAAATTCATGTCCTGGATCTAGTTCGCCCACCATGCGCCGCTCTTGCCATTCCTTGAGCATCAGCACCCCGCATCTTGACACTCCCCCTCCCCTGCCTCCTCTCCCTTTTCCCTGACGTCATGTCCGCAATCAC
The DNA here is from genome assembly GCA_964201265.1 of Verrucomicrobiaceae bacterium. Taxonomy (GTDB): domain Bacteria; phylum Verrucomicrobiota; class Verrucomicrobiia; order Verrucomicrobiales; family Verrucomicrobiaceae; genus Prosthecobacter. The sequence goes on along the minus strand of CAXNGR010000574.1, from coordinate 2,898 downwards.
CCACCTTCAATTCCTCGAATCCGAGGCCATCTACATCCTGCGCGAAACCGCCGCGCAGTTTCAAAAGCCCGCGCTGCTGTTCTCTGGCGGCAAAGATTCCATCGTCATGGCCTGGCTGGCTCGCAAAGCCTTCTATCCGTCGAAGCTCCCCTTCCCGCTGCTCCACGTCGATACCGGCCACAACTTCCCTGAGGCCATGGAATACCGTGACTGGTTCGTGCAGGAAATCGGCGCCAATCTCACCGTGGGTCTCGTGCAGAAGTCCATCGACGACGGCCGCGTGCAGGAAGAAAAAGGCCACAACGCCAGCCGCAACAAGCTGCAGACTGTCACGCTGCTCGACACCATCGAAGAGCACCAATATGACGCCTGCCTCGGCGGCGGTCGTCGCGATGAAGAAAAAGCCCGCGCGAAGGAACGCTTCTTCAGCCACCGCGATGAGTTTGGCCAATGGGACCCGAAAAACCAGCGCCCCGAGCTTTGGAACATCTTCAGTGGCCGCAAACACTTCGGTGAGCACTTCCGCGTCTTCCCGCTCAGCAACTGGACCGAGATGGACATCTGGCAGTACATCCGCCAGGAAAACATCCCTCTTCCAAGCCTCTACTTCAGCCATCAGCGCAAAATCATCGAGCGCCACGGCCAGCTTCTCGACGCCAGCACCGGCATCATCCCGCTGCTCGATGAAGAAAAGCCCAAGGTGAAGGAAATGACCATCCGCTTCCGCACCGTCGGCGACGCCACCTGCACCGGTGCCGTCGAATCTACCGCCAGCACCATCGACGAAATCGTCGCCGAAGTCGCCGCCGCCCGCCAGACCGAACGCGGCACCCGCGCCGACGACAAGCGCAGCGAAACCGCCATGGAGGACCGCAAAAAGGAAGGATACTTCTGATTTCAGCGAGAACCGCAGCAATCAACTTCAAAACACTTCCCACAGATCATGGACGTTCTCGTCAATCCCACCGAATCCTCCCTTCTTCGTTTCACCACTGCCGGCAGTGTGGACGACGGCAAAAGCACGCTCATTGGCCGCTTGCTGTATGACTCGAAGTCCATCTTCGAAGACCAGCTTCTCGCTGTCGAAGAATCCTCCAAACGTCGTGGTGATGCGCATGTGAACCTCGCGCTGCTCACCGATGGCCTGCGCGCCGAGCGCGAGCAAGGCATCACGATTGACGTGGCCTATCGCTATTTCGCCACGCCGAAGCGGAAGTTCATCATCGCCGACACACCGGGGCACATTCAATACACGCGCAACATGGTCACTGGCGCGTCCACCGCTGACCTTGCGATCATCTTGATCGACGCACGCCTCGGCGTGATCGAGCAAACGATGCGCCACACCTATCTCGCATCACTTCTGCGCATCGGGCATATCGTTCTCGCTGTGAACAAGATGGACCTCGTCAATTTCGACCAGGCCGTCTATGACAAGATCGTCGGCGACTTCCAAGCCTTCGCTAAAGGCCTCGACAATCTCCCGCAGGTCACGCCGATCCCGATGAGCGCCCTCAATGGCGACAACGTGGTCGATAAATCCGACAGCACGCCATGGTACACCGGCCCATCGCTGCTCCAGCATCTCGAAACCGTCCAAGTCCACAGCGAAACCGCCGCTGATGAAGCGCGCTTCGCCGTTCAGTGGGTGATTCGTCCGATTTCCGACCGTACCGATGCCAAGCTCGGCAATCTGCACGACTATCGCGGCTTCGCCGGCCGCATGGCCAGCGGCACCTTCCGCATGGGCGATGACGTGCTCGTTTATCCTTCGGCGATGAAGTCGAAAATCACTGGCATTCACACCTATGAAGGCCCGCAGCCCGAGGCGATCCCGCAGCTAAGCTACAGCATCACCGTGGCCGATGAGATCGACACCAGCCGCGGCGGCATGATCGTCAAGGCGAACGAACCGGCGCAAACCAGCCAGGAGTTCGACGCCATGATCTGCTGGTTCTCCGATAAGAAGATCCTCAAGCCACGCGGTCGCTTCCATCTGCGCCACACCACGAATGACGTGCGTGCCATCGTCACCGACGTGCTCTACAAGGTGAACATCAGTACGCTCGAAAAAACCGTCGAGAGCAAGGAATTCAATCTCAACGACATCGGTTGCATCCGCATCCGCTGTGCGTCGCCGATCTTCTTTGACCCCTATTCCAAGAACCGCACCACCGGCAGCTTCGTGCTCGTGGATGAGCAGACCAACAATACGGTCGCTGCCGGCATGATTCAAGGAAGCGTGAGCGCAGACGACTTCGAAGATCCAGGTTCGGCAATCTAAAGCGTGAGAACCAGCCCGTAGCCGCGTAATGGTTCGCGGCCATGATTTGTGACGGCATCCTTCTCGGCTCCGCGCACAACGCCCTGGTGCTCGCCTGCTATGCGGCGCGAGCGGGCCTGAAGGTGGCGGAGAAAAATGACGTGGCCGACGGCGGAGCATCCGCCTGGGTCCGGCTTCAAGCACAACACGCATTCGTTCTTGACCCGCGCGCTGACCTTGATGCCCTAGTATCGCGTTCTGGCATGCGCTACATCGAGCCGGAGTTCAATATGGGTTGGTGTCTCGCCACTCGGACGGCAGGCCGAGGTGTTTCAGCGCCCAGGTGGCCACGTCGGCTTTGGATTGCAGGACGCGCATTTGTTCGGCGATCGAAAGCGTGATGAGGGTGCTCATGATGGGGGAAAAAGCGATGCACCGTCAACGTCTGTCCGCTGTTCGGCGGCCTGGGGCAGCTTGGATGAGAGGACGCAGTCTTTCGAGAAGCTTGAGGCCGACACCGCGCACGCGGGTGATCTCTTCGGCGGAGGCAAAGGGCCGGGCTGCAATGATGGCCTTGGCCAGCGCCGGACCAATGCCAGGGAGGGATTCGAGCTGTTCTTGCGAGCCAAAGTTGA
>CAXNGR010000573.1:0-3710 GCA_964201265.1 Verrucomicrobiaceae bacterium | reverse complement strand
CGGGCACCACTGGCACTGGAGCCGTCACGGTCCAAACCACAGGCTCTGTCCTCGGCACGGGAGTTGTGCGAGGCTCCAGCTTCACCGCACAGAGCGGCTCCACCGTCCACGCAGGCGATGGCACAGCTCAGGCCAACTACGGCACACTGACCTTCATGCCGACATCCGGCTCCGGCGCTTTCGATTTTCAGTCTGGCAGCACCATCGTTCTAGGCATCAGTCCTGGCGGTGCCTCTGATCTGCTCAATTTTGTCGGCACTGGCACCAACACCCTTCTCTTCAACGGCAACCTCACCGTCTCCGCTGCCTCCTTCACGCCGGTGGCAGAGGAGACATTCAATCTCCTCGACTGGTCCGGCCTCTCAGCCACACCCACCTTCGACAGCCGCTACACCTATACCGGCAGGCTCTTTGGCAATGGCGACGAGGGGATAGGCTTCGACCTGCCAGACATTTCGGGATCGGATTATTACTGGGATATCAGCAACCTCATCACCCAGGGCACCATCTCGATCGTTGTGGTGCCAGAGCCTTCACGCACAGCGTTCATCTTGATTGCAGGATTGGCCGTGTTCCTGCGACGCTCACGCTGCATCTCGAAATTTTAACCCACCCCCATGTCATCCTCTGCTGTCGATCTTCGTCAACTTGCTGAATTCCCAACTCGCTTCACCAAGCTGCGCTCACGCCTCGGCATGCCTAAAACGGAGATGGCACGGTGGTTTGGCGTCAGCGCAGACCACGTCAGCCAGCTTGAGCACGGGCGGCAGGCTCCCTCAGCGCCTTTGTTCCACCTTTTTGAAAAACTTGAGGAAGAAACCTCCCAACATCGACTCGTGATGCATGAACCCGTCACTTCTGAACCCGCCCCCATCGCGATAGGACTCCCGCCTGAAGCTCTCGCCGTCCTTGATCAGCTCCGGCAGCAGGGTAAAACCGCTCCGGCCCAATCTCCTGCGTCCACAGCCCTCGACGTGTCACTTGCCCAGCGTGTCAAAGCCATCCGGGATCAACTCGGTGTCACTCGCCCCAAACTTGCCGCGATGATGGGCGTCTGCCGCCAGTACATCACCAAGATCGAAAACGGCAAAGGTGCCTCCAAGCCCATCATCAAGCTGGTGGAAAAGTTTGAGGCCGAACTCCGCGCCAAACAACAGCCGCCAGCAGAAGAGGTCGCACCGCCCCTTCCTCCAAAGATCGCCGCGCCACCACCGCCTGCGCCGGAGCACCCGCCGTTGCTGCAACCGATGGCCCCAGGCGTGACGCTCATCTCACCGCGTCTCGCCGCCCTCCCGCTCATCTCCATGCGGGATGCCCTGCTGCTCTCCAGCCCGCTGCACAGCGCCCGCTTTGCGCGTGAGCACTTCGCCTTCGGCGTCACGGACCCCGAGGCCTTCGCCGTGCGCATCAACGGCGACTCCATGCAGCCGCTGCATGTCGATGGCGAGATCGCCATCGTCTATCCCCAGTCCCAGCCGCGCACGGGAGATCGCGTCATGGTGCGCGTGCATGACGACATCGGCGGCGCGGTGTTGTTCCGCATCTACACCAGCACGGATCACGGTCGCGGCGTGCTCCTTACCAGCCCCAACCCCGTCGCCCCGCCCATCAATCTCAACCGCGACGAAATTCTCTGGATCTGCCCCGTGGCTTCCACTGTCAGGCATCTCATCGCCTGATCATGCGCGAACCAATCGCGGCAACACATCAGAAGTCAGAAGTCAGAGGTGAGATGTGCGGCAGCACCACTTCTGACATCTCACTTTTCACGCCTCAGTCGGGGTTATTTCAAGAGCCTGCGAAGTCCCAGATCCCCTCTTCCACAGTGCTTCATCACAAAAGCACCAAGTTTGGCCGCATTCGTGTCTGACCGGGCAAATTCAAGGCCGTTTCTCTCGTATGCTCGCCATGCGCTCCCTCATCGTACTTTCTGTCGCTTATGTCTTTTCCGTCCTCCATGCCGCCCAGCCGGTGACGAAAAAGATCGACCTCCTCGAAGTCATCAAATCGGGCAACGTCGAGCACCACGTGAATCCGAAGATGGATTTCCATGATGATCCCAAGGACATCTGGACCTTTGCCAAGGACGGCACCTTCAACATCAGCGGACGCGGCTACGGCTATGTCGCCACGAAGGAAAACTACCGCGATTACCATCTCGTGATCGAATTCAAATGGGGCACGAAGACCTGGGGAGCCCGCGAAAAGAAAGCGAAGGACAACGGCATCCTCCTCCACGCCTACGGCCCGCACGGAGCCTACAGCGACACTTGGATGGCCAGCATCGAGGCGCAGATCATTGAGGGCGGTGTCGGCGACATCCTCGTGCTCTCGCCGAAGCTCGCGGACGGCACGGAGCTCACGACTTCGCTCTCCGCCGAGTTCGTGCTCGATCGCGACAAGGAAAAAATCTGGAAGGCAGGCTCTCCACGCCAGACGGTGACCAAAGGCCGAATCAACTGGCGTGGTCGCGATGAGGACTGGAGCGACACCGTCGGCTTCCGAGGCAAAAACGATGTCGAAAGCCCCAGCGGCGAGTGGAACCGCCTCGAAGTCATCGCCAAGGGCGACACGCTGCAATACTTCGTCAATGGCGCGATGGTTAACGAGGCCTTTGATTGCAAACCGAGCGAAGGCAAAATCCTCCTCCAGACCGAGGGCGCAGAGATGATCGTGCGTCGCTACGACCTGTATCCGCTCGGCGAATTCAAAGAAAAATGGTCCGCCATCCAGGCCAGCGGCGGCAGCGACATCGGCGCGGTGCGCGATGGACAAAGCGAGGCTCTTTCGCCCGAAGAAAGCATGAAGCGCATCCAGCTCGACGGCCCGTATGAGGTGCAACTCGTCGCCGCCGAGCCGCTCGTGCTCGATCCCGTCGAGACCACGTGGGACGAAAAAGGCCGGATGTTCGTGGCCGACATGCGCGACTACCCGCTCGGCCCGCCGAATCCCGGCGATCCCTGGCTTTCCCGCATCCAACTCCTCACCGACGAAAACGGCGACGGCCGCATGGACAAGGCCGTGACCTTTGCCGACCACATGGACAACGTGCAGGGCCTCCTGCCTTACGACGGCGGTCTCATCGCCACCACGCGCAGCCAGATTCTCTTCCTCAAAGACACCGACGGCGACAACAAGGCCGATCTCATCAAGCCTCTCATCCGCGGCTTCAATCCAAAGCATAGCCAGCTCCAGGTCAGTGCGCCGCGTTGGGGTCCAGACGGCTGCGTGCATTTCAACAACGGCCTCGATGCCCGCGAGATCTATCCCGCCGATGCCCCCACGAAGGTCGTCGGCATTCCCGGCTCCAACTTCAAATGGAACCCCAAGACCGGCGAGATCACGCCCACCGGCGGCCGCGGCCAATACGGCGGTGCTTTCGACGACTACGGCCACCATTTCTACTGCTCGAACCGCAACCCGCTCATGTACACCGTCATGCCTTACGAGGCCATGCTGCGGAATCCGCACGCCGGCATCACGCAGGTGCATGAAGACATCGCAACGCCCGGCGCGGAGACCCGCGTCTATCCGCTGCAAATCACGCACACCACCGCCGATGCGCACGCCGGCACGAACACCGCCTGCAGCGGCCTCGGCGTCTATCGCGGCGGCTTGATGCCCGAACTCAAAAACAACGTCTTCGTGCCCGATCCCACCGGCCAGCTCGTCACCCGCTACAAGATCGAGCCGAACGGTGCCTCGCTCAA
>CAXNGR010000572.1:0-3735 GCA_964201265.1 Verrucomicrobiaceae bacterium | reverse complement strand
TCGAAGTTTTCGGCGTTCGCTCCGGCACCGGGCATGAGGCCGATGGCCCAAAGGCTGTTGCGGGTGAACTGGTTGCCGGTGATGAGCACATTCCGGCTGCCGTGCATGGCTTTCATGCCGATGAAGGCATTCGTGACGATGTTGTTGGCGACGATGACGTGATCGCAATGCAGGTCGATGCCTTGCGCGGCGTTTTCGATGTGATTGCCGATGACACGCGTGAGGTCGGTCACGGTGGGAGCGTTGACGACGATGCCGCTGCCCTGCTGCCAGGCGTCGGTGTAGTTCGCGTCCCAGGCCTGCTGGCTCATGACGCCGCCTTTGACGTCATTCTTCTTCACGAAGTCGCCCAGCTTGTGCTTCGCCTTAATCTCAGACGTGGGGACGAAGTTGTCCTCAATCACACGGTTACCTTCGATCAAACAACCGGGGCTGTAACTGACGCTGATGCCCGTTCCATCGGTGCAGTTGAAGGCGTAGCCCCAGTCCTTGCTCTGCGTGCGGTCATCAATGCTCACGCGCATGTAATTCCGCACCAGGCAGCGGCTGATGCGGCAGTCCTGGCTCTCACGCAGCGTGATTGCGCCGGCAGGACTGCGATTGTCGATGACACGCACGTTGTCGATGACGAGATCGCGGCATTTGATCGCCAGGATGCCTTCATTGCGGCTCTCCATCTTTCCCTCGGGCCGCGTGAGCGTCAGATCACGAATCTCGGTAGCGGTGGCGTTTTCGATCTCGATGATGGGCTGATCCGCGCTCTGCTGAATAATGCGTCCAGGACCAAACAGGCCGCTACGCTCGCCGCGAATGCGAATCTTGGCCGTGATCGGGTAATCACCCGCTGGCACGAATAGCATGCGGTTCGGATTCGCATCCAGCGCGGACTGAATCGAAGGATACGCGCTGACAGATAGTTCTGCGGCGGAGGCGCTGATGGCGAGGAGACTGGCGAGAAGGAGAAACGGGGCTTTCATGGAGCGGGACAGGTTAAACTGGTCCAATCCACCCAATCGCTCAGGAGACTCCGCGATTTGGATCTTTCCGACCGCTCACGCTGTCACCGGTTTCTCCGTCATTACCATGGCTTCCTTGGGCGGAGCAGGAGCCATCCAGGTGCTGATCTCGGCTTTGAGCCAGACCATGATACCATCAAAAAGCAGGCGGCCCGCTGAGGTGTCAGGAGACATGCTCATGCGCGGTGCCAGGAAGTGGCCGTGATTTTTGAGGCCGTAGATGCCTTTGCGCATGCGCTCCTGAGCGATGCACACGAGGCGGCGGTTGTAGAACGCCATGAACCTGCCGAAAAAGGCGCCGATGGGGCCATCGTACGGCATCAGTTTCCATTCATGGGCCGGGTTGGTGTAAACGCCGCGTACCGGACCGAGGAAGTAGGTGGAGAGGTCCATGAGGAAGGCAGCATGCATGAGCTCGGCATCGCCAAGGTAGGTGTACTTGTCCTTATAGAGTGCCTCGAACCAAGTGCGATAGCTGCGCGGGTAGGCCTTGTTGAGATAATCGGTGATCATCTGCGTGTCCTCTCCCGCGAGGTTTTTGCGCACGAGATCCGTGGCCGCCGAGACGGTGAAACCGCAGAAATCGAGACCTTGGCTGTAAAGCGGGTCCATGAATCCGGCGGCGTCTCCCACCATCACCCAGCGGTTCCCGGCGATGTATTCGGCGTGGTAGCCGAGGTTCTTGTAATAAAACGTGTCGCCTTCGTCCGGGATGGCGTTTTCAAACATGAGCCTGCCAACGGGGTGATTCAGCAGATGGGCCTGGAGCCGCGCTGCGAGGGACGGCCCCTCCGGCAGCGTGTACAATCGACGATCCCAGGTGACGCCGGCGCTGAAGCTGCCATCCGACAATGGAATGATCCAGCACCACCAGCCGCGGCCCATGAGGTGATTGGTGGCCGTGGTGCGGATGCATTTGGCCTCTGCCGCGAGCTTCGGGAACATCTTGCGGCTCTTGAAGCTGTCGAGGTCGTTGACGTTGCGGAAGCGGCACCAGACGGAGGAGGTGGGATGCTCGTCGCCGATGGAATGCTGAATGCCGAGCTTTTTGGCGAGCACGGCGGCCTTGCCGGAGGCGTCGATGATCCACTTCGTGGTCACGGTGCGGAGCTGGCCCTCCTGCGGCATGATTTCGAGCGTGTGAGGGGCCTCGTTCTCGGACAGCGTGATCGTTTTGATTGTCGCCGGTCGCAGCAGCTCACAGCCGAAATCACGCGCTTCTTTTAGCAGATGCTCGTCGAGAATCGAGCGGTCGAGCTGGAACGTCGCCAGCCGGGCCTGGAAGCGCGGACCGATCTCGGTGAGGTCGTCCACGGAATCCTGCGGCGTTTTGCAGAACCACATGCGCAGGCCGTGCTTCTGGTAGTGCTTGCCGCTCAGATGGCTGGACTGGTGCAGCACTCGGGTGAGGAAGCAACCGGCCACCTCGGACGTGCTCTCGCCCACCTTGCGGTCGAAATGCACGGTGCGCTCGACGATCAGCACGCGCATGTCAGGATGATCGCGTTTCAGCATCATGCCCGCCGCCGCGCCGGAAAAGGCCCCGCCCATGATGATCACATCGTAATCCGTGGCGGGCATGTTCATGGCGGGCGAGGGTGAAAATCTTGGTTGTCGGAGCGGGCGCAACAGTCGAAGAAGAACGACTCCCGCTCCTTTCTGTCCGCGCCTAAATAATGCCAATCGCCGAATCCGCAACCTGCCAGCCGCACGAACACACCGCTCCGGCGAGCCTGGGGCTGCATGATGCCATCTGGACGCGACTGATGCTGACCCTGATGCGCTGGCTGCCTGCACCAGTGATCTCCGCGCTGACCTGGCCGGTCACGGCCGTGATCTGGCTGCTGGCCGTGCCGCAGCGCGAGGCGGTGCGCGCCAATCTGAGCGCCCTGTTGCCGGTGCGGGGCACCAGCGCCTTCACCAGCTTCCATGTGTTTTACCAGTTCGCGCTGACCTACCTGGACCGACTCTGGCACCTGCACTTTGGGCGCGAGGTGGAGTGGGAAATCATCGGCAAGGATGATTTCGAGGCCTTGCAGCAGGAGAACGGCGGTGCGCTCGTCTTCACCGTGCATTCCGGCAACTACGACCTCGGAGCCGGGCTCTTCGCCCGCAAATTTGGCCGCACCATTCACACCGTGCGCGTTCCCGAGGCCACCGACTCCCTGCAGGAGCTGCGCAAGCAGGAACTGCGCGAGGAGGAGCGCCGCCACCCCAACCTGCATGTGCATTACAATGAGCCGGGCGGTCATCTGGGCATGGAATTGTGCCGCAAGCTCTTCGCCGGAGAAGTCGTCTGCGTGCAGGGAGACCGCGTGATGGGAGAAGTCGCCCCCGTCGAGGCGCACATTGACGGCGTCACCTATCGCATCCCACGCGGGCCACTCGTCCTCGCCGAAGTGACCGGCGTGCCATGCTACCCGGTGTTTCTCAGCCGCAAAGGCCGCCTGTCTTACCGCATCGAGATCGGCAAACCCTTCCACTGCGGCGGTCGCAAGCCCAAGGCCGCCGAGATCAGCGCTGCCTGGCTGCCGGTAATGCACGACTTTCTTTTGCGGCGCTGGGACCAATGGTTTGTCTTTGAAGCGCTCGTCACCCGGGACCCGGCATGAATGCAGAAACCAGAGCCCGCTGTTTGCGCACGGCCTACGGTCGTTTGGTGATCGCTCTGCTGCCTTTGTTGATGGTGGGCTGGCTTGTCTCACTCGATCAAATTCTC
>CAXNGR010000571.1:0-3744 GCA_964201265.1 Verrucomicrobiaceae bacterium | reverse complement strand
GCCATCTCGCCGCCGATGAAGGCGAAGCGCTTGCCCTTGGTTAACTCCTCCGGGCACTTCTGGCCGTCCATCTTTTGCAGCAACGGCTTGTAATCGAACAGATCGAGCTGCGAAGGCGCGCCGATCATGTGCAGGTAGATGATGTTTTTCGCCTTGGGCGCGAAATGGGGTCGTGGAGCATCCGCAGCCGGTAAATCCCGGGCCAGCAACGATCCCAGCGCCGCAGAGCCTAGCCCGAGGCCGGACTGCCGGAAAAACTGGCGGCGTGAAACGTGGAGGAAGTCAGGCGTGGTCATGATGTGGCTAAAACGGCACGAGCCGCCCGCAAGTTGCCCGATTTACAGCTCACACCGTTTTGCGCAGGCAGCGGACGATGAAAACACCGGCCAATGTAGTCAGTGCGCCCGTGGCGTCGGCAACGAGATCTCGCATGGTCTCATGGACGCTGTGCTGGATGTGCGTGTGATGAACGACATCAGAGTACAGCTCCGCAAACTCCCAGAACAGGCCAACGGTGCAAGCCAGCGCAAAAGTGAAGACGTAACGTGCGAAGGGCGTGAGCGCTCCAAACCAGTGCGCGAAACAATCCAGCGCATGCCAAAGAAAGAAGGCGATGGCGACTCCGCCGCTGTAATGCATTACAAAATCGAGCGGCTGTCGCCAAGGCGTGTGATAAACGATACGGTGGAAAACAAGCACCAACAGCGGTGCCCACCCGGCACGCAGCAGTAGCCGTAACAGAGGCGTCATACCTTCCAGTCCACCTTCACGCTCTGCTCGCGGCCATTGCGGTCGTGGTATTTCACATGGCCGTGCTTGGCACCATATTCGTGGACGCATTTGGTCACCTTCACGTCATAGCAGCAGTATTCGGCGATCTTCGCCACCTCGCCCTGCTGCCACCATTTCAGCGCGTCGAGTCCGTCGGCGGTCTTGCCCATGCCGAGCGTGGCGGCGGCCACGGCGTCGAGCTTGATGCGGTGGCCGAGGGCTTTTTCGAGATCGATGAGCAGGTCCAGGCTGTGCGGCAGGTCGGCCGCGTCGAAGAGCAAGTCATGCCCTTTGAGCACCTCGTAGTCGAAGCCGATGTGATTGAAGCCGACGACAAGATCCGCGTTTTTGAGCTGCTTGATGAGCGCCGCGGTCTCGTCCTGGGTGTAGATGCTGTACTCGTTCTGCCGCGTGCTGAACGTGCAGGCCACGGAGATGCCCATCTTGTGCTTGTTGCCCCAGCCACCGACGTCATTGGCCGTGCGGCGTGTTTCGAGGTCGAAATAAACGATGTCTCCGGCCATGATCGCGGTGCGTGGCGCAGAACTCAGCCGATGCGGTAAACGATGCGCGCCTTGTCCATGTCGTAGGGGGACATTTCGATCTTCACGGCGTCGCCGATGACGAGACGGATGAATTTTTTGCGCATCTTGCCGGAAATGTGGGCGAGAACCTCGTGGCCCGTCGCATTGCGCAGCTTCACACGAAACATGGTGCCAGCGAGCACGGCGGTGATGACGCCGTCGAGTTCGATGGCCTCTTCCTTGGCCTTGCCCTGCTCAGGCTCCGGAGGGCGCGGTGGGGGAGCGAAACGTTGCGGAGGGCCGCCCCGTTGGGGAGGGCCGCCGCGGGATGGACCGCGATTGGGGCCGCTGCGAGATGGGCCTTTGCGTTTGGGAGGAGGCATAATTGAAAAAAGTTGGGTGTGAGAATGCTGCCGTGCGAAGGGATTACAAGGCTAATTTTGCAGGGTGTCGATCGGCTTTCCCAGCCCCGTTCCAAACGAGTTGGAAAACTCGTTTTACGTTCAGACAAAAATCTCGCCGCCATGCGTCCTGTCCGTGAAACTCCCTACCGCATGCCCGCCACGCCAACACTGCCCGAACTTTACGACGCCCACGCGGCAGGGTTGTTTCACTACTTCACCAGCTTCACGGGCGGCGAGGCGGACGCGAAGGATCTGCTGCAGGAGTTGTTCATCAAGCTGGACCGGCAGAGCATCCCGGTCGGGGTGCTGAACCTGCGAGCCTGGCTGCTGCGTCTGGCGCATCATCACGCCATCGACTGGCTGCGGAAACATCGAGTGCGGCGGCGGGCGGAGGAAGAGACACCGCCGGAGATATTCGCAGCGCAGGAAGACCCCGACCAAGCGGAACTGGCAAAACGTCTCACCCAAGCACTCGCAGGGCTGCCGCTGGAGCAGCGCAGCGTGGCGCAACTGAAGCTGTGGGACGGGCTGACCTTTGAGGAAATCGCCGAAGTACAAGGCATTCCACTGAACACGGCGGCCAGCCGCTACCGCTACGCACTGGAGAAGCTGCGGACTGAGCTGCGACCGCTTTACGATGAACTGAAACCGTCATGAACACGAACTTAGATGACTTTGAAAAAGATCTGCAAGCCCTGCGTCGGCGCGAGCTGCCCGCCGCGTGGCGTGACGAGCTGTTACCTGCGTTGAAACCCACCACTCGCACACCGCGCTGGCTGCTCGCAGGCTGGAGCGCGGCTTGGGCAGCGATTTTGATGATGTACTTTACCACACCGGCGGAGCCGGCCGCACCGCCAAGCACGGCCCACGAAACGCCCACGCTGCGCTGGGAGGAACGTGCCGCGCTCATTGCAAACCTGCTGGCCTCCAACTGAACACTCCACCTCCCATTCACATGCTTCGCCGCCTCATCTCCAAACGTGCCATCCGCGTTCTGCTGTGGCTTTTCATCACGCTCGTCACACTCGGCGTCCTGCTGTTCGTCTGGACGAACTGGAGCGGCAAACGCCTTTGGGCTGCGACGAAGGCGATGATCGAGCGCGAAGGCGAAACACTCGATTTTCGTAAACTGCTGCCTGCCACGCCGCCAGAAGCCGCCAATCTGCTCGCCATCGAGCCGCTGAACGGCATCGCGGCGGTCGTCGAAAACGATAACGACAAGGGTGAGCCGGGCGTGAAACGAAAAGCGCTCGAGGCGCTGAAATGGAGCGTCAACCTGCCCGCTGCGGAAGGCGTGACCTTGGGCAAGGCCGCCGACTTCCAGGAATGGGTCAAAATTCTGCGTGAGGCGAAGTTTCTCGATCTACCTACCAATTTGCAAGCATCTGGCAGCGAGGTGCTGGCTGCGTTGGACGCGAAGCTGCCGCTGTTGAAACAACTGACCGACGAAGTGGCCCGCCGACCCCAAGCGATGTTCACGCCAGGCCTGCGCGAGCGTGAAATGCCGGATCTGCTGTTCACCCTGCGCCTGCCGCATTACAACGCCGGACAAAATCTGGCGAAAGCGCTGAGCCTGCGCGCCCGCGCGGCCGTGGCGGCGAAAGACAGCGCGGAGGCGACGCGCAGCCTGCTTGCGATCACGCTTCTGGCACAAGCCTGCAAGCAGGAGCCGCTGCTGATTGGCTTCCTGGTCGGCAACACGCGGGAAATGATGGCGCTGGAGCCGCTGTGGCTCGGCCTGCGCGAGCATGGGTTCACCGAGGACGATTTGAGTCGCTTGCAAGACGCCTTCGCCACGGATGAAACCACTCCGGCGCTGCTACTCGCAATGCATGGAGAGATGGCGGCCGGTTTGAACGCGGTGGAGTATCTGCAAACGACTGCTGGAGGCCAGACCAAGGACGGTGAGGATGTGTTGGCTGCGTTGTTTGGCAATGGCAGCGGCCTTGGCGTGAATGCTTGGCGGATGTTGCCGAGTGGCTTGTTCGACCATTGGAAAAGCGTGATCGCGAATATGGAATTGCGCCATTTGATCCAACCGCTGA
>CAXNGR010000570.1:0-3746 GCA_964201265.1 Verrucomicrobiaceae bacterium | reverse complement strand
CTTCACCACTTCCGCAGAAAAGCGGCGACCGCGAATCTCGATTTCAATCGCAGTGCCGATGGCTGTGGCGCTCAAAGGCAGATACGCCATGCCGATGCCAACAGAAAGACTGGGGGATTGCGTCCCGCTGCACACCTCGCCAACGATTTGACCCGCATGCGCCACAGCATAATGCGGACGCGGCGGCGGAGCAGCCCCCATCATGCGGAACGCGGCGAGCTTGTCCGGCAATCCAGCGGCTTTTTGGGCCACCAAAGCCTCGTGGCCGGTGAAATCACCTTTTTCGAGATCCACAACGAAGCCGAGACCCGCTTGCAAGGGCGTGCGGTCTTCAGAGAGATCGTTGCCATTGAGCGGATAGCCCATTTCAAGGCGCAGCGTGTCACGGGCACCGAGTCCACAGGGGATGCCGCCTGCGGCTTTCACGGCATCAACAATTTTGCGTAGCCACACTGCCGCTGTTTCCGCAGGCATGAAGAACTCAAAGCCTTCCTCGCCGGTGTAGCCGGTGCCGCAGAGCCACATCGGGCCATCGTTGGTCATCGTGACGAAGATCGTGTTGTGCTCAGGAAAGGAACCCGCATTGCCAAAAACCGTTGCAGCCACCTCGCGTGCTTTCGGTCCCTGGATGGCGAGACCGGCAGTGAAGTCGCTCGCGTTCGCCATCATCACGTCATCGTCTTTCGTGAGCTGGGATTCGAGATGGTCCCAGTCCGCGTCGATGCGCGAGGCGTTCACGACGAGGAAAAACTCACGCTCGCTGGTGCGGTAGGCGATCAGGTCGTCGATCACGCCGCCGCGTCCGTTCAGAAGCAGCGTGTACTGGCCCTGGCCCGGCTGAAGTTCGGCGATGTTGTTGGTGAGTACGCGATTCAGGAAGGCTTCCGCGCCCTTGCCGCTCACGATGAACTGGCCCATGTGCGAGATGTCGAACACGCCCACGCTTTGCCGCACGGCCTTGTGCTCCTCGACGATGCCCGTGTACTGCACCGGCATGTCCCAGCCTGCGAAGGGCACCATGCGCGCCCCCATTTCGACATGCAAAGCGTGCAGAGGGGTGCGGCGGAGCGGAGATGAGTCAGACATCGTCCGCGCATGGTGTGAAGCACCGCCCTTTTGTCAATTCATGCGCTCAAATCGCAGCCAGGGACGAATGATGTCGTTTGCACAAACCTTAGCGCCCCTTCATACTTCAAACCCGCCAAAACCCCCACCATGGCAGCCCCCTTCCTCACTCAGGACTTTCACATCCGCTGGTCAACACTGACCCCAGACCACATCGAAGCCGACATTCGCGCTGCCTTGGAAAAGGCACAGGCGAATCTCGACGCGCTCATCGATCAGGATCGCGGCAAAATGAACTTCGACACCGTCGTGCTCGGTCTCGACGAAACGACCCGCGAACTGAACGAAGCCTGGAGCCTCGTGACGCATCTCGACTCCCTGTGCAATTCCCCAACCCTGCGTGAGGCGCACAACAAGATGTTGGCGGAGGTCAGCGCCTTCTTCGCTAAAATTCCGCTCAACGAGCATCTCTGGGATCTGCTCGTCACCTACAGCAAGACCGAGGAAGCGAAAAAACTCACCCCTGCGAGCAAACGGGCGCTGGATGAGTCCATGGAAGGCTTCATCCAGGCCGGGGCGGATCTGCCACCGGAGAAGAAAAAACGTGTCGAGGAGATCGAGTCGGAGCTCTCCAAGATCACTCAGAAGTACTCGGAAAACGTGCTCGACTCCACCAACAAGTGGGAGCTGGTCATCGACGATGTGGACTGCCTCAAAGGTCTGCCACCCTCTGCCATCGAAGCCGCCCGAGCTGATGCCGCCGCGAAGGGACTCGGCACGCCAGAAAAGCCTTTGTACCGCCTCACCTTGAAGGCTCCCTCCATGATCCCGGTCATGGAATACCTCGAAGACGAGAGCATCCGCCGTCAGGTCTGGGAAGGTGCCTGCTCCATCGGACGTGGCGGCGAGCATGACAACACGGACAATGTCTTCAACATCCTCCGCCTACGTCATGAGAAGGCGCAGATCATGGGCAAGGCCCACTTTGCCGACCATGTGCTGGCCCACCGAATGGCCAAAACAGGCCGCAGTGCATTGCGCTTCATCGAGGATCTTTACTCACGCGTGAACGAAGCTTTCAAGCGCGAGACCATTGAGCTGCAGGAATTCCGCGCCGACACCGCGCATCAGACCGCCGATCTGTTTCAGCCTTGGGAAGTCTCCTTCTGGAGCGAAAAACAGCGCAAATCGAAGTATGACTTCGACGAGGAGGAACTGCGCCCTTACTTCCCGCTCGACCGCGTACTCGGCGGCATGTTTCAGCTCGCCGAGAAGGTTTTCGACCTGCGCATCACCCCACGCGAGGGCGTTTACGTCGAGCCGAGAAAAGACGCGCCTGAAAATATCAGCGCACAGCCTGGGAAGGCCGGTCCTGTTGAAGTCTGGCACCCGGAAGTGAAATTCTACGAGGTGCGCAACGAGAAGGGCGTCCACATCGGCTCCTTCTACGCCGACTGGCATCCGCGTGACGCGAAACGCGGCGGCGCTTGGATGAACTACCTCAAGATGGGTGTCCCGCCGAGCGGCGAGCGCGACCGCCGCCTGCACCTCGGCCTCATTTGCGGCAATATGACGCCGCCTGTCGATGGCAAGCCCGCGCTGCTCACGCATGACGAGGTCTGTACCGTCTTCCATGAGTTCGGCCACCTGCTGCATCAACTTTGCGGTAATGTCGAAATCCCCTCGCTCAACGGCGTCAGCGTTTACTGGGACTTCGTCGAACTGCCGTCCCAACTGCTCGAAAACTTCTGCTGGGAGCGTGAGAGCCTGGACCTCTTCGCACGTCATCATGAAACCGGCGAGGCGATTCCGGCGAGGCTGTTCAAGAAGATGCTGGCCGCGAAGAACTACCGCAGCGCCAGCGACATCATGCGCCAGCTTGCGTTTGGCAAGCTCGACCTCGAGCTGCACATGAACCACGCCAACACGGAAGGCGCGGACCTCGACCAACTGGCCCGCAAGATCCTCAACGGTTACCTCATGCCGCTCAAAACCGAGCAGCCGACCATGGCGCGTCGTTTCGGCCACCTGTTCAGCAGTCCGGTCGGTTATGCCGCCGGCTATTACAGCTACAAATGGGCCGAGGTGCTCGACGCGGACGCGTTCACGCGTTTCCAACAAGAAGGCGTGCTCAATCCCGCTGTCGGCCGCGAGTTTCGTGAGAAAATCCTCAGCAAGGGCAACTCCGAAGACCCCGCGAAGCTCTTCCACGACTTCATGGGCCGCGATCCCGATGCCATGGCGCTGCTCACACGCGCCGGGCTGGCGTGATCGTAGGACGCTGCGGCCTAAGCCTTGACGTATTCTCGCGGTAACGCAAGAAGCCGGGCAGGCTGTCGCCCTCCTGCCTACGTTTGGTGCGCACGACCGCGATACGCGAGCGCAAAGAACACGCACACCGCCGCTGTGAGCGCCGTTTCGCCCCACCAAAAGCGGGCCCAGTCGGTGGTGCCGTTTGGGGTGCAGGTGGCAAACCACCAGCCGCCGCCGAGGTAGCCGATGAGATTGCCTAGACCGCTCATCAGTAAGGAGAGCAATGCCTGCGCCCGTGACCGCCACTTGGGATCAATGCGCTCTTCGAGGTAGATCTGAGTGGTGATGAAATAGAGCGTGTAGGCGAAGCCGTGCAGCACCGTGCCGACCAGGAGCCATGGCAGTGTGCCAAGAGCATTGAAGGAATA
>CAXNGR010000569.1:0-3759 GCA_964201265.1 Verrucomicrobiaceae bacterium | reverse complement strand
CAACCCGCTGCGGCATTGGTGAAGGATCTCAAGCAACGAGGCATGCTGGATGACACGCTGGTTGTCTGGGGCGGCGAGTTTGGCCGCACGTCGTATTGCCAGGGCAAGATCAGCACGAACTTCGGTCGCGATCATCATCCACGCTGTTTCAGCGCGTGGTTTGCCGGTGGCGACATCAAGGCGGGCTCGGTCTATGGCGAGACAGACGACTTCGGCTACAACACGGTCAAAGACGGCCTGCACATCCACGATTTCCACGCCACGCTGATGCACCTGCTCGGCATCGACCATGAACGACTGACGTACAAGTTCCAGGGGCGGCGCTACCGGCTCACCGATGTGCATGGGCATCTGGTGAAGGGCATCGTGGCGTAGGGCGA
Source organism: Verrucomicrobiaceae bacterium (assembly GCA_964201265.1). GTDB lineage: Bacteria > Verrucomicrobiota > Verrucomicrobiia > Verrucomicrobiales > Verrucomicrobiaceae > Prosthecobacter. The sequence goes on along the minus strand of CAXNGR010000569.1, from coordinate 3,379 downwards.
GCGTCCCGCTTGCCCAAACTGCAACCGGGACGGTTGCACTACGCGCCAACCGCGTGTTCATTCGCGGCTCATGAGCCAAGCCAGAACCGCCAAGCAGCACCGCAAAACCGCCGAGACGGACATTGAGATCGAACTCAATGTCGATGGGACCGGCAAGTCGCAGATCGACACCGGAGTGCCGTTCTTCGACCACATGCTGACGCTGTTTACGAAGCATGGCCTGTTTGACCTCAAGGTGAAGGTCGTGGGCGACATTGAGGTGGACTACCATCACACGGTCGAGGACACCGGCATCGTGCTGGGCAACTGCTTCCGTGAAGCGCTGGGCAACAAGGCAGGCATCGTGCGCTACGGCTTCTGGCTGCTGCCCATGGATGAGACGCTGGCCGAGGTCGCGCTCGACCTCAGCGGTCGCTCCTTTCTCAGCTATCACGCGCCGGAGAACGTCGAAGCCATCGGCGGCGTGAACCGCTTCAGCTACCAGCTCGTGGAGGAATTCCTCCGCGCCTTCGCGTCGAGCCTCCTGGCGACGCTTCACGTCGAAATCCGTCGTGGACGCGACGCCCATCACATGGCGGAGGCGATTTTCAAAGGTCTCGCACGCGCGCTGGATGCTGCCACCAAGCATGATCCACGCGTCAACGGTATCCCTAGCACGAAGGACGTTCTGTGATGAAACTGGGTGTGCTTGATTATGGCGCGGGGAATCTGCGCAGCGTGTTGAATGCCTTCGAGGCCATCGGAGCGCATGCGAATCTCGTCACGAAGCCGGAGGACTTCGACGGCATCGACGTGCTCGTGTTTCCGGGTCAGGGCGCGTTCGGGGATTCCGTGCGCATCTTGAAGGAAACCGGGCTGTGGGAGCCGTTGCGAGCCTGGTTGAAGGCGGAGAAGCCGTATCTCGGCATCTGTCTCGGCTACCAGCTCTTGTTTGAGAGCAGCGAGGAATGCCCCGGTGTCGAAGGTTTGTCGGCAGTGGCTGGTAAGGTACGCAAATTCGATGCGGCGAGCGGTTTGAAGATCCCACACATGGGCTGGAACGTCGCTCAGTGGGAAACGAGCCAGTCAGCGGTTTGGAACGGCCTGCCGAACCCGACTTACATCTATTTCGTTCACTCCTATTACCCCGAGGTGCAGGACGAATCGCTGGCTCTGTGCCGCACGGATTACGGCTTGAGCTTCATCAGCGGAATCGCGAAGAAGAATCTCGTCGCAGTGCAGTTCCATCCGGAAAAGAGTCAGGAAGCGGGCCTAACCCTGCTGCGCAATGCACTGAAGGTGCTGGAACAGTGAAAATGAGGAGTGCCGACCGTTTGGCCGGCACTCCACAAAAATCAGCGCTTCATCTCGCCATCGACGATGCGCATCGCGCCACGCGGATTGGCATCTTGGAGAAGCTCTGGCAGCGCTTCTTCCGGGAAACCCTGGTAGCTGACCGGACGCACAAAGCGGTAGATGCTGGCGGTGCCGATGCTGGTGAAGAAGCTGTGGCTGGCGGCCGGATATGGGCCGCCATGGTGCATGGAGGGGCAGACTTCGATGCCGGTGGGGAAGCCGTTGAAGATGAGGCGACCGACCTTTTTTTCCAACACACGCACCAGCGGCGCAAACTCGCGCAGATCCTCGACAGTGCCGTGGATCGTGGCGGTGAGCTGGCCTTCCAGGCTGTTGGCGTAGCGCAGCAGGTCTTCGAGCGTCGCGCACTTCGTGATGATCGAGCAGGGGCCGAATACTTCACGGCGCAGTTCTGGGTTGGCTTCGAGGACGTCGATGGTTGTGGTGAAAATGCGGCAGGCGGCCTGGGAGGCGGTTTCGCTTGGCGGCGTCTCGGATTGTGCCGCCAGTTCCAGGCCATCGACGGTGCTCCACACGGCAGTGCCTGCATCGTAGGCCTCGCAGATGCCGCGATGCAGCATCGTCTGCGGGGGCACTTTTTCGGCGAGAGCGGCGGCATTGCTGATGAATTGGTTCAATTCAGGGCTTTGCAGGCCCAGGACGACAGCGGGGTTCGTGCAGAACTGGCCCACGCCCATAGTGACGGACTGCACATAGGCTTCCGCAACCTTCGAGGCACGCTCCTTAAGCGCTCCCGGCAGCACAAAGACCGGGTTCACCGATCCCATCTCCGCATACACCGGGATCGGATGCGGACGCGCTGCGGCGACATCCATCAGCGCACGACCACCACGCAGCGAACCGGTGAAACCGACCGCTTGTGTGAGCGGATGTTTTACCAATGTCGTGCCGATGTCGTTGCCTTTGCCATGCAGCAGGGAAAAACTGCCCGCTGGCAGGCCGACCTTGTGCAGCGCATTCACCACCGCACGTCCCAGCATCTCACAGGTGCCAGGATGTGCCGGATGGCCTTTCACCACGACCGGACAACCTGCCGCCAGCGCACAAACCGTGTCTGTGCCGATCACACCGATGGCGAAGGGAAAATTGCTGGCTCCAAACACGACCACCGGGCCGATTGGCATCATTACACGGCGCACATCCGGCTTCGGCAGCGGCTGACGGTCAGGGATGGCATGATCCACGCGAGCATCGGCCCAGGAACCCTCACGAATCAGCGCTGCGAAAAGTTTGCACTGCCCGATGGCACGTCCGCGCTCGCCGGTGAGGCGTGCCATGGGCAGGGCGCACTCGGCATGGGCGCGTTCGAGGAGGGCGTCCCCCAAAGCGGTGATTTCATCGGCAATCGCATCGAGCAAAGCCGCGCGGGTTTCCGGTGTGGCGAGACGGAGGCCGTCGAATGCGGCTTCAGCCGCCTGCAATGCCTCATCGGCCTCAGCGTGGGTGGCATCGCCGTAAACGGGCTCAAGCTGGGCGCTGGTGGTGGGATTGAAGGCGTTGAACAGATGGCTTTGTGGCGCGGCTTCGCGGCCTGCGATGAAGTGGTGTCCGGTGAGTGTCATGGGTTCAGAGATTGGGAGTGATGGGAAGAATGAGAAGGATGGATCAGGCCATCGGATTCGCGAGTGTGCCAATGCCTTCGATGGTGATGTTCACGATGTCGCCGCTCTGGAGTGTGAATTCATCACCGGGAACGATGCCTGTGCCGGTCATGAGGAAGGTGCCGGTGGGGAATGTGTTGTCGCGGAAGAGGAATCCGGCGAGTTCACTCGGCGTGCGCTTCAATTGAGCCAGCGTTGTTTCACCTTCAAAGGCGGGTACGCCTGCGCGGTCAATTTGCAGGTGAATGCGGGTCGTAGGCGCGGGCGGCTCGGTTTGAATCAAGATGGCAGGTCCAAGGGCGGCGCAGAGCTTGAAACACTTCGCCTGCGGCAAGTAGAGCGGATTTTCGCCTTCAATATCTCGGCAGGAAAGGTCGTTGCCGACGGTGTAGCCGATGATTTCGCCGCGTGAGTTGATGCAG
>CAXNGR010000568.1:0-3760 GCA_964201265.1 Verrucomicrobiaceae bacterium | reverse complement strand
CATCGCCGCGCTTAAGGAGACCGGCCAGTATGACAACACGCTCGTCATTTACACCGCCGACCAGGGCTTCGCGATGGGCGAGCACGGTTTCCGCACCAAGCTCGCGCCCTACGATGCAAACTACCGCTCGCCCTTCATCGTCAGCATGCCCTCGCGCTTCGCCACCGGTCAGTTCTGCGATGTGTCCGTGAACGGCCCCGACCTTGTCGCCACCTTCCTCGCCCTCACCGGCGTGAAGGTGCCCTGGCCGGTACACGGTCACGATCTCACCCCGCTCTTCGAAAAGCCCGACTCCCCGTGGCCGCACGCCTGCTACTACGAGAACATGGGCAATGAATACGGCTCCAAAGTCACGCAAACCATCCTCACCGGCACCAAGCAGGACAGCAACCACGGCGTGCCGCTCTACTCCGCCGTCGTGCAGGACAAGTTCAAGTTCATCCACTACCTCGACGGCAAGTCCGGTGAAGAGCTCTACGACCTCAAAAACGATCCTGAAGAACTGAAAAACCTCATCAGCGATCCTGCACACACGGAACGCATCGCCAAGCTCCGAGAAGCCATGAAAGCTGAACTCAAACGCACCGAGGCCGGTTTCGCCACGGCTCTGAAGTAGATTCGATTGGCAATCGAATCACGGCGTCGTCTTCAGTTCCTTGCCCGGCAAAAGGAACATCCTCCCCGCCTCATTGCAGATGAGCAGATTCGGTCCGTCTTTGCCCAGCATCGTGCCCACCGCGCCTGTTTCATGCGCACCGCCGGGCTGGATCACTTTTCCATCTACATCTTTGAATGGAACCGGCCTCGCAAAGGTGTTGTCGCCCTTGTTCAGCATCAGCAGAGGCGTGCCGAGCGTCTTCTTGCCAATGGTTGGCATCGGCAGGCCCGTCTCGCGATCCGGGATCGAAACGACACGTCCCGTGCCGATGACGAAGTCAAGATGGCCATCTCGATTCCAATCAAAGAAGTCGAGCTTGCAGCGTCCGCTCATGCCGCCCACGCCGCCACTGGTGCCGATGGGTTTGCCATCGTCGAGATGGAGCTTGCCGCCGTCCTCCAAGTTGAAGTCGTCGATGCGCCAGTAGAGGTGAAAATGATCCTCACCATCCACGATGGCCAGCGCCATGCGTTCACCGATTTTCGCCACGGCCGGACGACAGCGCCACATGCCATGCAGGTCGATCCCATCGCAGTAAATCGGATGCACCGCGTCGAGCTTCGGCTCCGTCTTCGTGCCACGATTGAGGTAGATGAGGTAATCGCCCGTGATGTCGCCGGTGATGAGATCGAGCGTGCCATCGCCATTCCAGTCGATCGCGTTCGGCGAGAGATAGCCCCATCGAGCTTCTTGAAGCCCCTGCAAGCTGCCGGAGTAGCCCGCCTGCACCTGGATGTCACGTCCACCGGCCTGCACCCGCGTCGCAGGAAGAAACTTCGGCTCGTCATTGCTGCCGATGTTCTCAAAGAAGAGAACAAAGCCCTCCGAATTGCCTGCTAGGATGTCCAGCACGCCATCGCCATTCCAATCCACCGTCGTCGGTGAGGGCAGCGTGCCCGCGTAGAGGTCCGCATGCTCCTGCAAAACGGAAACCGGCCCCCCAAACACCGGTGCACCTGTCTTCGCCCACTTCCCGGTGAACCGATAAAAATACAGCGAACCCTCCCCACACGCGATCAAGCCGCCCGGATACGCCGCCACGCTCGGATTGATGCTCGGATGCCGCTGCGCATTCCCATTCTCACCCGCAACGAGTCGCTTCGTTTCGAGATCAAAGCCACTCGCCGCCTTGTTGTGATAAAACACCAGATTCCCCTGCCGCGAGCCCGTGATCAGATCCCGCTCATGCCCCGCTCCCAGGTTGATGCCCGTGAAGCCATGCATCGAGAAAAACACTTCATTCCGCGTCTTCGTAATCTGCTTCACCTCGCCCTTCGCTGGCCAGCCGATGAGATAACGATACCTCAACTCGCCCACCGCGATCCCCGATGAGTTGAACGGCCGCCACGCCTCCGTGTTCGGGCTGCCTTCTGTGCCTTTCCCGCCATTCGACATCTCAAACGCGATGTCATAGCCATCTCCATTCACCAGCACGCCGAGGCTCGACGGGGACTTCACCTCTTTCGGCAGCTTCACGCGCTTCGTTTCGCGAAACTCCAGCTTCTCGCGGTCAAACTCGGTCGTCACCAGCTCTTCCTTGCTGATCCACAGCCCGATGATCGAGCCATCCTTCCGCTGAAACACGCAGCCCTTGTCCTTGAACGCACATTTCACCACCACCGGCTCAGCAAACACCGGCGCTCCATTTTCTGCCGTAGCCACCCACTTGAACAAATGCACCGCCTGCGGCCCGCCATAGCCCGCGACGAAGAGATCAGGCTGCTTCCCGCCAAACACCCGCGCATGCCCCAGCACATGATGATTCAAATTCACCAACGCCAACGGCCCACGACCTCTCTCCGCCGCTGATGGTAGCGCCTTCGTGCCCGGTGGGAGATGTGGCTCTGCACGGCAGACAGTGATGAGGAGGATGAGAAAGAAAAGCTGCTTCATGAGGATTCGATTGTGAATCGGATCCGTTCTGATTCGACACGATGTAAACGAATCCATTTCGCTTCCATCCTTCAATCCTCAAACGCTACATGTTACCGATTTTTGAACAATCATGAGGGTTCTTGATGTGGCTTGAAATTCATGAGCGGAAACGCCGATACAATCTCTTCAGCCTAGATGGCCTTTCAGATTCGACAGTGAATTGGTGGTAGTCTGATTTGCGAATCACCGCTTGAATTCGAGTGGCGAAACACCATGGGCGGAATCTGACAACGCGCCCTGATGGAAGGTGGTGCTTCTCGATAAACCGTGGGTCGTCAAGGTCGCACAAAAAGTGGTCCGGCTGTTCAGCGACGGCAGAAAACCGCAACCATTGCCCCGCCGGAAGCACACCGGCTTCCGAGTCATCGTATTCAGCAAGAATTGCCGTTGTGTCATAGGCCCAGACATAAGCCACCCGAAGATCGGCAAGTGAACGACGCCACAGGTTGGAGGCAGGCGGAGTAGATTCTGTGGTGTCAGCAATCATACGCGGATTCGTGTGTCCTTTGCCCTTTTGGCTTCGATTGCCAATCGAAGCTACTTCACCACCGGCGGCAGCTTGCACGACTGCCATGCCAGGAAGCGCCACTGGCCCTTCTCCTCACGCCAGACGGCCAAAAAGCTCAACACCGCATCCATGCTCTTCCCCTCCGACTCCGCTTTCACATGCGCACGCCCCGTCATGAGCGCGATGCCCGGCGCGGGGAAGGTGAAATTCTGCTCCTCGTAGTCGTAGCCCACATACTTCGTCTTCCTGGCGCTCAGGATCTGGATGAACGACTTCTTCGTGTCCACGATGCCGTTCGAGTGCGAATAACGCAGTTCATCGGAAAAGATGCCATCCAGCTTGGCACGTTCGCCCGACTGCATCGCAGCTACACGGGCTTTGTCTGCGGCTTTCACGGCCACGAGGCTTGGATGATCCTCAGCGAGGACTTGGAGGGCAAAAAGAAGCGAGAGGGCGGCGAGCAGTGTTTTCATGGTAGATTCGATTGTGAATCGAATCATGGCTCGGAAGGCTTCGATTGCCAATCGAAGCTACGATGAAGTGACTCGCCCGCCTCGAGGCCTGCCTTGGTCGGGTTCTCGGAAATGTATTTTTGGAAGGCTCGTAACTCCACCTCATCGCGGACGATGTGGTCGAAGCTATGTTTCTGCCAGAAATCG
>CAXNGR010000567.1:0-3769 GCA_964201265.1 Verrucomicrobiaceae bacterium | reverse complement strand
CTCATGGGAGCCACACTGCCGCTGCTCGTGGCTCATCAGGTGCGCGACACCGCGCACGTCGGCCAAAGCGTGAGCCGGCTCTACTTCGTGAACACGCTCGGAGCCGCACTCGGAGCCTTCATCGCCGCGCACTGGCTGCTCGGCAGCTTCGGCATGAGCGGAACCGTGTGCATCGCGGCCAGTTTGAATGCATTGGCGGCCTTCATCGTGCTCCTTGCCCTGCGCAAAGCCCCCAAAGCCTCCGATCAGCGTTCTCCATCGCCCACTCCTGATCTCAAACCCCAAATCCCCTACCCCACCGCCCTGCTGTGGTCCGCTCTGTCGGGATTCCTCGCCCTCTCCTGGGAAATCATCTGGTCCCGCGTCTTCAACTTCGCCAGCGCTTCCCGTGCGCCCGTGTTCGGCTACATGCTCGGCAGTTACCTGCTCGGTCTCGCGCTCGGTTCGCTGTTTAGCCCTTATTTGTTGAAGAAAACCGGCGATTTGAGATCAAGACTCGCGCGCTGGGTGCTGATGTCGAGCACGCTAGTTTTCATGGTGGCGCCGTTCACGGCCATCGCTGCTGCGATGGGTCATTGGGAATACGGCTTCACGTTCGTCATCGCAGCGGGGACGCTGCTCGGCGTCGCCTTCCCGCTGCTCTGCCATGCGGCCATACCGCCCAGTAAAGACACCGGCAGCCAGCTTTCGCTGTTCTATCTCGCCAGCATCATCGGTTCCGGCGCGGGCAGCCTGCTCACCGGATTCGTGTTCATGGAGCACTTGTCGCTTCATTTGCTCAGCGTGTTGCTACTGGGCGTTTCATGGCTGTGGGCCGAATCGATTGGCCGTTTTCAATTGCCTCACGATCGACGCTGGCAGCCGCTGCTCATGCTTTTGGTCACCATGGGCCCGTTTCAGAGCTTCTACGAGCGACTGCAATACAAGCACGAATTCAAATTCGGCATGCGCTTCGCCCAAACCATCGAATCCCGTCACGGCGTCATCACGGTGGACACGAGCAACTCGGTTTATGGCAACGGCGCTTACGACGGCATGATCGGCACGAAGCTGGAGCCGAAGTCCTGGCTCGTGCGTCCCTACTTTCTCTCCGCCGTGCGGGATCGCATCGAAAACGTGCTCGTCATCGGCGTCGCTAGCGGTTCGTGGACGCAGATTCTCGTCAATCATCCGCAGGTGAAAAAGGTCACCGCCATCGAGCTAAGCCACGGCTATCTCGATCTCATCCGCGCCCGCCCAGAAGTCGCTAGCCTGCTCACGAATCCCAAGCTCGAACTCGTCATCGACGACGGCCGCCGCTGGCTGCGCCAGCATCCCGACGCGAAATTCGACGCCATCGTGATGAACACCACGCACCACTGGCGTGAGTTCGCCTCCGCTCTGCTCTCCCGCGAGTTTTTGACTGAGGTCAAAGCCCACCTCACCCCCGAAGGCATCGCCTTCTGGAACTGCACCGAGTCCCCACGCGCCGCCCGCACCGGCATGGAGGTGTTTCCTCACACGCTCATGATTATGAACCACTGCCTCGCCAGCAACGCGCCACTGGAGCCAAACCGCGACCGCTGGCAGAAAATCCTCGCCGATTACCGCATCGACGGCCAACCCGTCATCGCCGCCGATCAAATCGAAGCCACGCTCGATTTTCTCACCCAAGAAGCCCTGCCAGAACCCGGCCACATGTCTCGCTGGTGCCGTCGCGAGGCCATGCAGCAGGCGTGGGGCAATGCCGAGATCATCACCGATGACAATCTCGGCCACGAGTATCCGTGAGGGGCGATTTGCATTCTCGTGCTCTCTCGTTCATAAACCTGGGTGAATCCCAACGTGCTTATCATCGGTGGCGGAAGCGCAGGCGTGGCGGCGGCCATTGCAGCGGCACGGCAGGGCGCGGACACGCTGCTGGTAGAACGGAACGGCTTCTTCGGCGGCGCGGGCACGGCCTCGCTCGTGCATTCATTTTGTGGGCTGTATGATCTGCCGCCAACGCTGGATGCCGCCCCCAAAATCGCGAATCCAGGCCTTCCAGTCGAGCTGGAGCGTGAATTGCTGGCACACGGAATCGCGCACGGCCCGCTGCGCATGGGCAAGGTCGATGTGCTGATGCATCAGCCACAACGGTTGGCCCTCTTTTACGATCAATGGTGCTCCAAGCAGCCGAACTTGAAGGTACTGCTGCATACCAAGGTCATTGACGCCGCAGTTGAAGGTGATCGCGTCAGTGAAGTGACTCTGCACTGCCGAGGCACGACGTGGAAGCTACGTCCGCGGACGGTGGTCGATGCCAGCGGTGATGCGATGCTCGCGGCGGTCGTGAACCATCCTTGGGCACAAACTCCTGCCCAAGAGCTGCAACGCCCGGCTTACATCGTGGGTCTTGGCGGCGTTGATCCTGGCGCGTTCACAGGAGACGGCCCGCTGAAAATCTCAGGCTGCCTCGCACGCGCCATCAAAGACCAAAAACTGCCCGCCGCAGCCGCCGGGGCGCATTTTCGCGCTGGCACCACGACGAACGAAGCATTCCTCACGCTCGATCTCGCTGGTGACTCCCCGGAGTGCCCTTTTGATGCCACCGACGCGCGCAGTTTGACCTGGATCGAGATGCAGGGCCGCGAGGTGACCTTTGCCATCGTCGATCATCTGCGTGCCTCGCTCGAAGGTTTCGCTCATGCCTGTGTCACCACACTGCCAGTGCGTGCGGGCATTCGCGAAAGCCGCTCTTGGATTGGCGAGGCTGTTTTAACGGAAGAAGACATCCTCGAAAGCCGCAGCGGGGATCAAGCCATCGCCAACGCGACGTGGCCGATTGAACTGCGTGAAACGGCCCGTGGGCCAAGATTGCTGTATCCCCACGAACCAAAAGCCTGCGGCATTCCGCTGGGATGCTTGCGGGCGCGTGATTTGCAGAACGTATTCGTCGCCGGACGCTGTATTTCGGCCACGCATCGCGCCCAGGCGAGCATCCGGGTGATGGGAACGGCTTTGGCAACCGGTCAGGCGGCTGGAATGGCTGCTGCGCTCACGGTGGAAGACACTCCGACTATCGCCCAACGAGTGCGGCATGTTTTGAGCCAAAACGAAGGCTGAGGCTGCGACTGCGTTTCGGAATGATGCTTGCCCTGCGGGTGGGCTTTCGTCATCATCCACGCATGACTCGAACCATCCTCGCCATCGGCGCACACTACGATGACTGTCCGTTTGGAATTCCCGGCACCCTGCTGAGGGCGGTGCAGAAGCATCAGCGCGTGGTCATCCTGAGTTTGATCGGGGATTACGCTGACTGGCCGCCAGTGCGCGGACGTGCGCAGGGCTTGATCGAGTTGTCGAAGCAACTTGCCACCGAGCGTGGCATGGAGATGCGTTTCCTACCGTGGAAGAGCATGGGCTTTGAGCCGACCTTGGAAACAAAGCGGGCGGTGGCCGAGGCGGTGGCGGAGGTGAAACCGGACACGGCGTTCATGCTGTGGCCGCGAGATCGGCACCCTGACCACGAGGCTGCCAGCGCGATCTGCCATGCGGCACTGCAACAACCGGCGCGGCTGACGGGCCGAGATGATGCGCGCACTCCATCGCGTGTGTTTTGGTATGACAACGGTCCCGGACACACCATCGGCTTCGAGCCGGACACTTACATCGACGTGTCGGCTGAATGGGAGGCAGCGCGCGAGTGGCTGGGGCGGCTGATGGCTTTTGTACGGCAGGAAGACTACGATCCGGCGAAAACGGATGCCGCGCTGGAGACGAAAACGGTTTTGTCCCGCTATCGCGGCCT
>CAXNGR010000566.1:0-3772 GCA_964201265.1 Verrucomicrobiaceae bacterium | reverse complement strand
AGCACCATCAATCTCGGCATGATCCAGGGTGGGACACGCAGCAACATCGTGGCCGATGCCTGCAAACTCCGCGTGGACATCCGCACGACGCCCGGATTGCAGCGGGCAGGCGGTGCATTTGCCCTGCTGACCGATTTTGTGCAGCGCCTTGATGAAACCGCTCGCGTCACAGTGGCCAGCGAGGCATTCCACCTCGACACCGACCCTGCGAATCCCTTCGTGCAGAAGCTGATCGCCGCCGGAGGTGAACTGACCGGCGCACCGTGGTTCTGCGATGCCGCCTTCCTCGCCGCAGCGGGCACACCGGCCATCGCCATCGGCCCCGGCAGCATCGCGCAGGCACACACGAAAGATGAATTCATTGCTGTGGCAGATCTGGAGGCCGGAGTGGACTTTTTCAGGCGGTTTTTGAGCAGTCTGGCAGGCTAAAACGAGGCGTATTTATTTGGCAACAAATCCGGCCCTGAACCTGCTATTGCGATCAAGCTCAACCCAGCCAATCTCCATCCCCATGCCGGTCGGTTGATGACCACTGGGGTTTGCCGCCATGAAACACCCCTTTTACGACCTGGACATCCCGAACGAAGGTAGTCTTCACCACATCGAGAACGAAAAAGACGCCTGCGGGGTCGGTTTTGTGGCAAACATCAAAGGGGAGCGTTCACGGTCCATTTTGGACCTCGCCATCAATGGCGTCTGCAACGTGCAGCATCGTGGGGCGGTGGATGCGGACCGGGTCACTGGAGATGGCGCGGGCGTGCTGACGCAGATCCCGCACAAAATTTTCCAGCCGTTCATCGACGAGATGCGCTTCGAGCTGGATCACCCGATGGACCTCGCCGTGGGTGTGTTTTTCATGCCTGCGGACCAGACGGAGCGGATGAAAATCCATCTGCTGGCGGAAGGCCTTCTGCGCAATCGCGACATCCAAGTCATCGGCTGGCGTGATGTACCGGTGAATCCGAACGAGCTGGGCCACAAGGCCCGCCTCACCATGCCAGTGATCCAGCAATTACTCGTCGCCCGACCCGAGGGCATGGATGACAATCCGTTTGAGCGTCAGCTCTATCTGATCCGTCGTGAAATGCGGCTCAAGGCGCGCATTCACAAGCTGGCGGACTTTTACATCGCCTCGTTCTCGCATCGCACGATTGTTTACAAGGCTCTGCTGCTGCCATCCTCGTTGCAGAAGTTTTACACTGACCTGCAAAGCGACGACTACGAAACCTCACTGGCTGTTTTCCATCAGCGCTTCAGCACCAACACTTTCCCCACCTGGGCGCTGTCACATCCGTTCCGCACGCTGGCGCACAACGGCGAGATCAACACCGTACGCGGCAATCGCAACTGGCTGAACAGCCGGGCCAGCGACTTTGAGAACGTCGTCTGGGACGGCGAGGAGCAGCTTTTGAAGGAACTCATCACCAAAGGTCAAAGCGACAGCGCCAGCCTTGATGCGGCGTTGGATTTACTGGTGCAAAGCGGCCGTGATCCAGTGCATGCGTTGGCGATGCTGGTGCCGAGCGCTTATGGCATTGATCCGACGACTTCGGCCGAGTTGAAGGCGTTTTACGAGTATCACGAGTGCTTCAGCGAGCCGTGGGACGGCCCGGCGGCGCTGGTTTTCACGAACGGACTCAGCGTGGTCGCTGCCCTTGACCGCAACGGCCTGCGTCCGAGCCGCTGGAAGCTCACGAGCGACGGCATCTTCGCCCTCGGTTCTGAAGTCGGCATCGTGCCCATCGACGATGCGAAAGTGCTGCGCAAAGGCCGCCTCGCGCCCGGTGAGATGCTGGAAATCGACGTCATGCGCGGTCGCGTGCGCTTCAATGACGAGATCAAGGCCGATCTCGCCAGCCGCAAGCCTTACGGTGAATGGCTGAATAATCGCACCAGCCTCACCACACTCGCGCCCGAGCTGCCAGCGGGCGATCTCGACATCCTCACGCTGTCGCAAAAGCAGGCTGCGTTTGGTTACACGAAGGAGGAACTCGACATGTCCTTCACACCCGTGCTCGCGAAGGGCGAGGAGGCCACTTATTCGATGGGCGATGACGCCGCGCTGAGCGTGCTCTCCACGCGGCCACGCCTGCTCACGTCGTATTTCCGCCAGCTTTTCGCGCAGGTGACAAACCCGCCGATTGATCCAATCCGCGAACGCGCGGTGATGAGTCTCGATGTCGTACTTGGTTCGCAGCGCAACTGGCTCGGCGAGACACCCGAGCACGCGAAGGTGGTGCATCTGAACTCGCCATTCCTGTTTGAAAACGAGCTCACCTCGCTCAAGGCGCTGCCGGATTACCCACATCGCATTCTCGACACAACATGGCCGATTGCCGAAGGCACGGACGGCATGAAGCACGCGCTGGATCGTCTTTGCCAAGAGGCTGAGAAAGCCGCGAAGGATCGCGTGCAGATTCTCATCCTCAGTGACCGAGCACTCGATCATGAACGTGCCGCGATCCCCGCGCTGCTTGCCACCGGAGCGGTGCATCATCATCTGAACCGCAGGAAGATACGCATGCGGCTCAGTCTAGTCATCGACACCGGCGAGGCACGTGACACGCATCAAATGGCCTGCCTGTTCGGCTTCGGTGCGAGCGCGGTCTGCCCTTATCTGGCCTTTGAAACGATCCGCGAGATCGTGGAGCAGGACAAAACGGCGAAGAAGCCGCAGCTCGACGGCATGGACTTCGCCAAGGCCGTGGCGAACTACCGCAAAGGCCTCGAAAAAGGCGTGCTCAAGATCATGAGCAAGATGGGCATCTCTGTGCTCAGCAGCTACACCGGCGCGCAGATTTTTGAAGCCGTCGGCATCGGCGAGGAAGTGATGCAGGCCGCCTTCATCGGCAGTGCCAGCCAGATCAGCGGCATCGGCTTCAAGGAGATCGCCGCAGAAGCGCTCGCACGTCATGCGGCAGGCTACGGCACCGCTTTGCCTGAAGGACAGACCAGCATCGACCTCGGTGATCCGGGTTATTACCGCCCGCGTCAGAAAGGCGAGATGCATTCCGTCACCGGACCGGTGATCAAGAACTTCCACACCTTCGTCAAGAGCGGCAAACACGAGGACTACGAGACCTATGTGAAGGCCGCGCTAGAAAACACGCCCACGGCCTTGAAGGACTTGTTTGAGTTCGTGCCCGGCGAGGAAGGACCGATCTCCATCGACGAGGTGGAGCCGATCGAAGACATCCGCGTGCGTTTCACCACAGCGGCGATGTCCCTCGGCGCGATTTCACCCGAGGCTCACGAAGCACTCGCCATTGCGATGAACCGCATCGGCGGAAAGTCTGACAGCGGCGAAGGCGGCGAAGATCCGAAGCGCTTCAAGCCCTATGAAAATGGCGATTGGGCGAACTCGAAGATCAAGCAGGTCGCCAGCGGGCGATTCGGCGTCACCGCCGAGTATCTCGCCAACGCATGGGAACTGGAGATCAAAATGGCCCAGGGCGCGAAGCCTGGCGAAGGTGGCCAGCTTCCGGCGATGAAGGTGAACCGCATGATCGCCCGGCTGCGCAACACCACGCCCGGCGTCATGCTCATCAGCCCGCCGCCACATCACGACATCTATTCCATCGAAGATCTGGCGCAGCTCATTCACGATCTGAAGGAGGCAAATCCGCGCGCCCGAGTCTGCGTGAAGCTCGTCGCGGAGAACGGCGTCGGCACCATCGCCGCCGGCGTGGCAAAGGCGAACGCAGACATCATTCTCATCTCCGGCCACGAAGGCGGCACGGGCGCGAGTCCGTTGTCCTCCATCAAGCACGCC
>CAXNGR010000565.1:0-3780 GCA_964201265.1 Verrucomicrobiaceae bacterium | reverse complement strand
GCGGCAGATCACGCGTCCATCGACCGACGAGCCGAAGAAGACATGCCCTCCGCTGATCGCGACGTGGAACACATCATCGAAGCGGATGCGATTGAAGAGCTCGTGACCCTCGATCACGCGTCCGTCTTCGCCCGCCCAGGCCATCTTCGGAGCAGTGGGTGATTCAAACGTCCAGGAAGACTGGAGCGGCAGTTTGACGTCCTCCTTGGTGGAGCCGACGCGGGAGGCGTCATGCAGATAAGTCGGCCAGTCGGCATAGGCAGTGGAAAGAGTGAGAAGGAACAGGAGCGGGCGCATCGTCGAATAAAACGCATGCCTGACGGTGAATTCATCGAAAGAGCTGCGTATTGTCAGCTCTCATGCTGCCGCGCTCCGCCGTCCTCTTCTTGCTCGCCGCCACGTCCGCCTTTGCATGCTCAGTGCCGGTGTTTCGGTATGCCTTGGAGCATTGGGAGGCGGATGCGTATCGTGTGACGGTGCCGCATGGGGTGAATTTGGCGGGGAAGTTCAAGGTCACGAATGCGGACAATCCGAAAATTGAACTGCGGCAGCCCGCCATCATGCGCAACGAGGAGGTGATCTGGTCGGCGGATTTCAACGAGGCGAATGTGAAGGCTTTGGTGGATTCTCCGGCGCGCCAGCAGATCGCTGAACGTTTCGGCGCGGGTGAAAGTGCGGTGTGGGTGCTGCTGGAGTCCGGCGACAAGACAAAGGATGATGAGGCGTCCAAATTTCTCGATGAGCGGCTGGAATACCTCTCTGGCGTCATGGAATTGCCGAAGCTCGATCAGCAGGATGTCAAAAACGGCCTCGTGTCGGTTCCGGGCGATGGCTTGCGCCTCGCGTTTTCGACGCTGCGGGTGAAACGGGACGATGCCGCCGAAAGCGCCTTCATTGCGATGCTGCTGGCGAGCGAGCCTGATTTGCGGGAGATCGAAGAACCCATCGCGTTCCCGATTTTTGGCCAGGGCAGGGTGCTGTACGCGCTCGTTGGGAAAGGGATCAAGGTGGAGACGGTGGACCGTGCGGCGCAGTTCCTTATCGGCTCATGCTCGTGTCAGGTGAAGGAGCAGAATCCGGGCGTGGATCTGGTGATGGCGGTGGATTGGAAAAAGATGGTGAAGGATCAGGCGATGCCGGGTCAGCAACTGCCAGAGCTAAGCGAGATCGCGGATTTGCTGCCGCAGACGGTGAAGATCGGTGATGAACCGAAGCCGGAGCCGGTGCCGGTGAAAAATGATCCGTGGCCGATGGTGCTGTCGGGTGCGGTCTTGGTGTTCGTGCTGGCTTTGCTGAAACGTTTTTGGACACGGCGCGGCTGAGCGTTATGCTCAAGCCGCATGCGAAACGCGATTTCATTCCTCACGGTGCTGCTTTGCGCGGCGTTTGTCGGCTCCAGCCTTGCGCAGGAGAAAAAACTCACCTCTGCCAAAGCAAAGGCGGCTTTTGACAGGGCTGATAAGGCGCTGAACGCGGCTTGGACGGAGGCGAAGAAAACTTTGCCGGAGTCGGAGTTCAACAAGCTGAAGGAAGACCAACGCGCGTGGGTGGAGCATCGGGACTACTTGGCACGCTCGCCGATGTACACGGGCGCGGAGGGACATGATGAACTGCCTCTGGATTCACCGGACTACCTGGAGACTGCTGCGGGATTGTCGGAAGATCGTACGCAGTGGCTGAATGGTCTGGTGCGCGAGTGGGGCGTGGATGAGACGATCACGGGCGTTTGGACAGACAGCCACGGCGGTCGTATCGAAATCGTGGAGCGCGAGGGGCTGCTTCATTTGGTGATTCAATGCGTCCGTGGCCCGACTTCGCATGTGGGCGGCCTCGCGGGTGTCGCGGTGTGGAACAACCCGATTGGCTGGTTCAGCGACAAGGGGAGAGAAGACGCCGGTGATGCTGAAGCCAATCTGAGCTTCATCCTCCGTGGGCATAAGCTGGAGGTCGTGGGTGCCAACACCGGCAACTATCACGGTGCCCGTGCTTACTTCGATGGCGAATACGTTAAGACGAGTTCTTTGAGCGCAAAGTCGCAGGCTAAGATCGTGAAGTCGGCCAAGACGGGCGAACTGCCGGAGGAGTGAGGGCTTGAGAGGCGGGCGCAACCGAGTTATAAGATAACCCTGTGCGCCAAACGTCTCCCATGACTCCCCATCCGCCGTTCAAACGCCGTCAGGTTCTCAAGCTCGTCGCGCTGACGGTGTTTGGCACGCTGGCGGCGTGGTATCTGGCCGCGCTGCTGAGCTTTGCGGGGAACTCGTATGGCTTTAACAACCGCTTCTCCGAGATCGCCCTAGAGCATCACTGGTGGTATCTGGTGTGGAGCAATCTGGTGGTGCTGAAGGGCTATCTGCTCGTGGCCGTGGGTTATGTGGCGCTGATTTATCCGCTGGTGCGTCTGTGGGGCAAGGCGCGGGCTTTTGGCCGCTGGGGCATCGTGTGGCGCACGCTGCTGTTTGCGGGCCTGCTGTACGGTTTTTTCATCTTCAAGCTGATGCTCGAGAAGCCGTACTTTGGTGATTACAGCTACTTGCTGGGCTGGTATGACGCGATCGGGCAGTTCTGCGGCACCGGCGTGCAAAGAGCGGTGCATGGGCTGATCACGCAGGTGTTTCCGATCACGGCAATGACCGCTGCGGCTGGCTTTTATTTGTTTGAGCTGAGAAAATATTTCGCACGGGCGGCGCGGCCGATGCTGTTCAGCTTTGCGACGGTGCTGGGCGGGCTGGCGCTTCTGGCGGTAAGCGGTTATGGCATCAATCGCCTGCCAGAGGATGAGGCGCTGCTGGCGGGTGGCAAAAAGCGACCGAAGAACATTCTCATCCTAGGTTCCGACTCGCTACGGGCGGATCATTTGTCCTGCAACGGCTACCACCGCATGACTTCGCCGAACATCGACCGCATTGCGGCGCAGGGGGTGAATTTTCAGCGCTGCTTGACGCCGATCGCCTCCACGCTGGAGTCGCTGACGTCGATGTTTTCCTCACAGTATCCGCACTCGCATGGGGTGCGGCACATGTTCCCAAACCGGGCGATGGTGGACCAAGCGAACCGTGAGGCTCCGTCGTTGGGTGGTGCCTTGCAGAAGCTCGGCTATGACACGGCGGTGATCGGCGACTGGTGCGCGTGCGGATTCAATGAACTACCGATGGGCTTCAAGGACATCATCGTCTCCGACTTCGACAACTTTCGCGTTTACTTGAGCGAGGTGGTCTTTCTGCATCATCAGATTCTGCCGCTGTTTTTTGACAACCGAGTGGGCCACAGCTTGTTCCCAAAGCTGAAGTCCTTCGCGAACTACATGACGCCCGAAGTGGTGACGGACCAAGTGATCGACCGGCTCAAGCAACGTGCGGAAGACGGTCAGCCCTTCCTGATGCTGGGCTACTATTCCTGCACGCATCTGCCCTACAAGACGCCGACGCATTACGCGAAGCTGTGGACGGACCCGAAGTATGACGGCCCGCACAAGCACGAGCTGGCGCTGAATGTGGACGAGTTCATCGGCAACACGGACATCAACGACAAGTGGAGTAAGCTGCCGTCGCAGGAGGTGGCGCAGATCACCGCGCTCTACGACGGCTGCACGCGCATGTTTGACGACTCCGTGGGCCGCGTGGTGAAGGAACTGGAGCGTCTGGGACTGATGGATGAAACGATCATCCTCATCACGGGTGATCATGGCGACGACCTGTTTGAGCCGAACTGCACCTTTGGCCACGGCACGACCTTCAACGGCGGCGATCAGGCCAATCATGTGCCGGCCATCTTGCACAT
>CAXNGR010000564.1:0-3780 GCA_964201265.1 Verrucomicrobiaceae bacterium | reverse complement strand
GCCTTGATGGCTTCCTCAATGTTGTGCAGGGCCTTGTCAGAGAGGCCGTTCTCCAAATCTTTGACGGCCTGGCTGCTGAGACGATGGGCACTTTCCTTGAAGGAGCCGTGTTTGTTCCCCTTGTCCTTCGACAATTGAATCTCGGCTTTCTTGAGATGCACGATGGCATCGGCCACTTCTTTGCCTGAACCCTTGGCGAGTTTTTGGGCGCTGGCGAGCTGCTTGAGGGCGCTGTTGATATTAGGCTGGCCAGGATAGTCCGGCAGCTTGGGCGACTTCGATTTGGACTTGTCGGCACCTGCGGCGCAGGTGACGACGATGAGGAGCGCACTGATCGCGAGAGTATAGATTCGGTTCATGGCGTAGGTGGATGGTTGATGCTGATGTTAGGACTCTGCCGCCAGAAGCAAAGCCTAAAATTGACCGCCTTGCCGCCGCAGGCATGACCATCTCAGCATTCGACATTCATGTGTCATTCGCCATTCTCTCCGCATGTCCGCCGCTTCGAACCTCCTCAAACAACACCTGCAGCAGCGCCAACTTCTTGGCGTGACGCACATCCCGCTGCGGCCTGATGCGCTGGAGAAATTGAGCGGACTGGGCCGTAAGCCAGTGACGCGTGAGATTGCCGAGGTAAGGCCGATCCGCGTCGAATCCACGCCGGTAGCACGCGCGATTCTCGACAATCCACCACCAGAGACGAAGAAAGGCGGTTTGATCGAGGTCGCGGGCAACACCATTGAGGAAAAACTCGCCGCGTTGCGCACGATGGCGGAAACGTGGGAACCGGCGCGTTCGATGGAAAGCCTGCGGCAGACAATGGTCTTCGCCGTGGGTGATCCGCACGCGAAATTGATGTTTGTGGGCGAGGCACCGGGTGCAGAGGAGGAAAAGCTGCGCGAGCCTTTCGTCGGACCTGCTGGGCAGAAGCTCACCGCCATCATCAAGGCGATGGGGCTTGACCGCTCCCAGGTTTACATCAGCAACATCTGCAAATTCCGCCCTGCGATGGACAATCAGGGCAGTGGCAATCGCAAGCCGACCGCCGAGGAGATGAAGGCGTGTCTGCCGTTCGTGCTCACGGAAATCGATCTCATCCAACCGCAGGTCGTCGTGGCCCTCGGAGCCACGGCAGCTGAAGGACTCGGCATGCCTGGCAGTGTGGGCGGTCTGCGGGGTCGTTTTCATAGCACCAGCGGCATTCCCACGATGGTGACTTATCATCCGTCGTATCTGCTGCGTGAGGAAAAGATGGGCGACGGCATCCGCGCCAAGCGCCAGGTGTGGGAGGACATGCTCAAGGTGATGGAAAAGCTCGGCCTGCCCATCAGCGAGAAGCAGCGCGATTATTTCCTGGCAAAGTGAGCCTGGGGCGGTCGTTTTGAATGCCGCCATGAAACCCAAATCGTTCAGTCGCCGCGATCTGTTCAAACTTAGCACTGCGGGCGCAGCGGTGCTGGCTGGTAAGGAAACGCAAGCCGCCGGGAAGAAAAAGGGGCCGGTATGCGAGGAAGGCGGGTGCTGCATCACTCCCTCGGGTGATTTTTACAACGTCGAGCGCGGCGATCCCCTGCCATACAAGCTGCCCGTCGAGAAACTGCGCGAGATCGGCATGGTGCGCGAGACGTGGCAGCTTGAGATCGTCGCCGATCCTGCCAGCAACTCCAAAATCGAGCATCCGATGCTGCGGAGCGATGGCACAGCGCTCACATTCGAAAAGCTGATGGAGATCGCGAAGACGAAGGCGGTCAGTTATTTGAAGGTCATCACCTGCAACAACCTGTCCGATCCCCTCGGCCACGGTTTGTGGGAGGGCGTGCCGCTACGCGATGTGCTGTGGCTGGCCGGTCCGGTCGAAAACCTGCGCCATGTCTGGTATCACGGCCACCATAACGAGGACCCGAAGCAGATCTTCAAATGCTACCTGCCAATGAACCGCGTCTTTGAAGACCCGCCCGGCGAACTGCCCGTGATCCTTTGCTACAAGCTCAATGGCGAGTTCCTCACAGGGGAGCGCGGCGGCCCGGTGCGCATGATCGTGCCGGAGGCCTACGGCTTCAAATCGGTGAAATGGCTGCAACGCGTCGGCTTTACCAACGCTCATCAATCCGACGACACCTACGCGAACGGCAACAACGACATCAACTCCTGGCTCAAGACCTTCGCGCGATTTGGTGACCTGCCGTCGCAGATCAAGGCGGGTGAGCCGCTGACGATTCAAGGCAACGCCCAAGTCGGCATCTCTGGGCTCAAAACGGTGCAATACTGGCTCCGTGATGTGAATCAGCCGCTTCCAGCGAACGATCCGCACTTCACCAAAGCCCCCTGGCAGGACGCGCAGATTGTTCCATTCGATGGCAGCGGCATCGCAGGCTTCAAAGGCGCGCCGCTGCATCCGGCGCAGTTTGATCCCGTGACGAAAAAGCCACGCGAATGGCCGCTGCGGCACACGCTTTGCCGCTGGACTGTGAAACCGCTGAAAATCGCCCCTGGAAAGTATGAGCTTCATTGCCGCACAATTGATTCGAACGGAGCCGCGCAGCCGATGCCGAGGCCGTTTCCGAAGTCAGGCAGGAACAACATCCAAAAAACATTATTGGAGGTCGTTGCGTGAGCTGGCGGGTCAGGCCCGGAGCACCTCGTGCATGGTTTTGAGCAGTGTTTCCGCTGTGTAGGGCTTTGGGATGAACTGCCTGACGCCCATGCTGGCTGCATCGGCATGCAGGCCGCTGGCGGCAATGATGCGCACCTGCGGATTGATCCGAAGCAGCACTTGAATCGTTCTTGGTCCATCCATCACGGGCATCATCATGTCGGTAAGCACCACGGCGATCTCTTGCTTGCGGGCGGCATAAATTGAGACGGCCTCGATACCATCGGCAGCCAGCACGACGCGGTAGCCAAAGGATTCCAACGTGTGCTGGGTGAGCTGCCGCACAGCATCCTCGTCATCGACTACCAGGACGAGCTCGCCGTTGCCGCCTGAGGGTGGCGTGGGTGCTGGTGTTTCCGGGGTGCCTTCCAGGCTGGGTTCTTTCTACGCCGGGAGAAACACTTGGAATTGAGTGCCCTCGCCTACCTTGCTCTCCACCCGCACAAAGCCGCCGTGGCTCTTGATGATGGCGGCGGTGGTGGACAGACCCAGGCCGGTGCCTTTGCCGGGCTCCTTGGTAGTGAAAAACGGCTCGAAGATGCGCTCGATGATCTCTGGCGGCATGCCTTCACCATTGTCCACTACCACGATGCGCACATGCGGGCCGGGACTGGCCTCGATGTTCATTCCGGCGTAGTGCTCGTCGAGGATGAGGTTGCTTGCAGCGAGTGTCAGTGTGCCGCCGCGAGGCATGGCGTCGCGGGCGTTGACGCAGAGGTTGAGGAGCACTTGGTGGAGCTGTGTTGGATCGCCTTGCACCACCCACAGGTCCGGCGGCACGTCGCAACGCACGAGGATGTTCTTGAGGAAGGTCTCGTTGGCGATCTTTTCAATCTCTTGGAGTAAGTGCCCAGTCTGCACCTGCAACTGCTGGCCCTCGACTCCACGCGCGAAGGAGAGCACCTGACGGACCATCTCCGCGCCACGACGGGCGCTGCCTTCGATGGTGGTGAGAATGCTCAGGAGCAGCGGGTTCTGCTCCTGCCGTTTGAGCAGCTCGATGGACATCATGATGGGAGCCAGCACGTTGTTGAGATCGTGGGCGATGCCGCCTGCCAGCGTGCCGATGCTCTCCATGCGCTGGACCCGGAGGTACTGAGCCTCAAGGTTTTTGCTTTCCGTGATGT
>CAXNGR010000563.1:0-3781 GCA_964201265.1 Verrucomicrobiaceae bacterium | reverse complement strand
CTTTCCTCTTTCACCGATTTTCTGCTCGCCAGTTCTCCACTGCTACGCTTTCCTAGGCTGATCCTCTCTCCCGCCGCATGTCCTCCTCCGCTCTCTTGAAGAAATCTGACGCTGTCATCGAATGGTATTGGGCGCATGGCGTCCGGCGGGATGATCCGCGTTACTCGGTGTCGCGGGGGAACTGGCTGGACGCGGTGTATCGCGTGCGCGGCACGGCGCGGACGATCAGCAAGGGCGAAAGCTCGGCGAAGCCGGTGATGGCGCTGTGGGGGCCGTCGCAGACGGGGAAATCGACGCTGATGTCGGGTTACCTCGACGATCCTGAGGATGGACTGGGTGAACGATCCGCGCTGCGCTGGAGTGAGGGCGAGCCGGTGCGTTACGTCGTTGGCAAGGACAAGAGCGACGCGGTCATCACGCTCAATCCCTTCAACTTTGGCTCCGATGCCTCCGGCTGTGTCTCGCGCTATGTCTTGTGCGATGAAGTGCCCGATCCCGAGCATCCAGTCGAGGTCACGCTGGCCACGGAGACGCAAATCCTGCACGCGCTGGCCGTCGGCTACCTCTCCGAATGCGAGGAACGCAACGCGAAGGGCGAGATCACTGCCTGGGACGCGGAGAGCTTCAAAGCGTTGCTGGACCGCCAGCAAAGCAGCGGCACACCGACCCGCGCGGCCTTTGAAGCCTTGCAGCAGCTCGCTGAGACGATTGATCTGCTCATCCTTTCCGAAATCCGCCGTTACTCGAATCTCGCCTCGCAGTGGAACGGCGCGTTGCGTCCGCAGATGCTCGAATGCGAGGCGCTGCTCGGCAGCGTGCAAGCGGTGGAAAAATTCGCCGCCGAGCTGCTGTGGGACTCCTGGAGCAGCATCACGGACAGTTACACCAAGCTCGTCGCCAAACGTCGCCAGTGGGACAGCGGCACGCTGCGCTGCTCCTTCCGCACCGCGTCCATCCTGCTGGACATCGACTCCTATAAAAAATGCGCCGAACGCCCCGAGACGCGTGAGAAAGTGATGTCGCTCACGGTCAAGACACGCGGCGGTGTCTCATGCGTCTCCAGCATCAGCGGCGGCACCGCGCTGGCGCGTGACAACGATGACTTCGGCCAGTTCCAGGGCCTCGTCTGGGAGCTGCGCATCCCCCTGCGCCACGATGTGCTGCGCGAACGCGCCCCGATGCTCTGCGACTTCCTCGAAGTGGCCGACCTGCTCGACTTCCCCGGGGTGGCGAACAACTACGGCAACGCCACGAAGCACAAGGATGGCGATCTCGCGGGCAAACCGGTCGTGATGCTCACCGAGGTGCTCAAACGCGGCAAAACCGCCTCCATCGTGGTCACTGGCGCGCGCAGTCTCGACATCGACGGCTTCTCGCTGCTCATGCGTCTCGGCAAATTCCCCGCGCAGCCGGTTCAGCTCGTCGCGGGCATCAGCAGTTGGCTGCGTGCCTTTGGTCATCCCTGGCCGCCGCATGGCAAGGCGATGCCGCTGAACCTCATCATGACCTTCTGCGCCGATCTGGTGAACAAGGTCATGTCCGCCGGTCTGCGCGATGGCTTGCAGGGCTGCTTTGATCAGTTGAAGTCCCTCGGTCATCTCGCCGATCCGAAGGTCGTCAACGCGCTCGCCACGAACTATCCGCAGTTCAACGAGTGCCACATCTTCGGCACGCCGGAGGAGCAGACGACGGCGCTGGAAGGCATCGTGGCCGATGGCGCTTTCAAGGAGCGCTTCGGCGACAGCGCCCAGTCCTTCCGCGAGATGGTGGCGAACGGAGGCACGAATTACGTCTTCAAAACACTACGCGAGCAGGCGCTCAGCTCGAATCGCGCCGCGCTGCTGCAAACCCGGCTCGTCGAGGCCGGGAAACAGCTTCAGCAGCTCATTCAGCAGCAGCTTCCCGATGAAAACGCCGTCAGCGATGATCGCGACGGCGCTCTGGATGCCTGGGCCGCCAGCATCAAGGCCCGCCTGCACCAGCCGCGCAAAAACGACCACGATCTCGACAACCCGATCCTCGTCAGCCGCCATCTACGCGCGTTCTTGAACATCGACCCCGATGAGATCGACGACGTGCCGCTCAATGCCGCGAGATTGAAGTTGAACTTCCGTCAGCATGTGGAAAAGCAATACCGCTCCTGGCAGTCGAAACGGGCGCAGTATCCGCAGCTCGCCGATGTGGGCATCCCCGATGGCACGCATGCCTCGCGCCTGCTCACTTACTTGATCGAGGTCGTTGATCTCGACAGCGTCGTGGCCTTCTTCCGTGATAATTTAGGCAACATCACCAGCCGCGTCGAAGGCCGTCAGGCGCGGCGCTTCCTCGCCATCAAGATGAGCAACGCCCTGCTGCGCGGCAGCGAGGATCAGCAACCGCATCGCGATCCAAAATCGGTCAACGTCGTTCTGGAGGAGCTGGCGCAGATTGACGAGCAGCACAACGCCGCGCCGGAGCACTCCACGCACTACCGAGCCGTGATCGAGCCATTTTTAAAACGCTTGGAGAAGGTCAAGACGATCTCCACCGGCGCACGTCCGCCGCAGGCCGGCGATGCCGAACTTATGACGATCTCCACCCTTTGATGCCATGACCACGATCGACGTATTTCCTGACAGCGGCCATCATTACACCTTCGTGCCGCTGCTTTCCGAGGCGCTGCAGAAGTATCCGCAGTTCAAGCAGCTCTGCCAGACGGGCCGCCAGCCCTGGCGTGAGGTGAACCATCCGTGGATTCGTGCTCGCTTTGCCACCAAAGACGGCCAGCCGGGCCTGTGGGTCGCGGTGGAGAGCAATGTGGGCACCGTGCGCCGTGGCAGCATCTTCGAGCCGCGCCAGCCCTGCGAACCGCAGCCTGATGCCTCGAACGCCACGCCCTATGCCGCCAGCGACATCAGCAAGCTGCCCGGCGAGGCGAAGATCATCACGCTCAAGGTGCCATCGCCGAAAAATCCCGGCGAACTCGTCGAGGCCGCGCAGTTTGAGATCATCTGGAAGCGTCCTGCCGGTGAGTCCATCGACGTGGATCTTGTCATCGACTTCGGCAACACGCGTTCCGTCGTGCTCGCGCTGGAAAACATGGACGCGCAGGGCGGCAAGCTCGCCTCCGTGTGCCGTCCGATCCGTTTCATCAAACAAGGCTTCGATTACGAGCCCTTCACCGGCCCGAACAAAGGCGATGACACCGCCGCCATCGTTGATTCGTGGTTCGTGCTGCATGAGCCGGTGTTTTCCAATCTGGAGCCGCCTTCATCACGCTTCCGCCCGATGGAGGAGCATGACAGCGAGGATCAGCAGGTCGGTGGCGGCCTTTTGAAAAGTCCGACGACACAAACGACTCATTACGTCACCACTCGCGTGCCGCAGATGTTTGTGGAGCTTTCTCCCGTGCTCATGGGCGACAGCGCGCGTGAAGACCTCGGCAATCTTCAGCTTGATGTCGGCGGCAATTACTCGCTCAGCTCGCCGAAGCGTTACGCCTGGGACACGGACGCCGTGGGCCGCGATGCGTTGCAATGGTGGACGATGGTGCTCAATCCCTGGAATCCGAATTCGCAAAGCCGTGTGGAACTGCCAAAGCTCGCCGGAGCCATGCTTCGCTTCCTGCCCGGCGATGGCCGCGACTGGGACATGCACGAGCCGCCGAACGAAGCCGCCGATCCATCGCATCGCCCGTCCGCATCGCCGCAGACGCCATCGTATCCGCGTTCGGATGCGATGACCTGGGCCGCGCTCGGCATCATGGAGCTGGCCTATCGTCAGATCACCTCGTCCGAATGGC
>CAXNGR010000562.1:0-3781 GCA_964201265.1 Verrucomicrobiaceae bacterium | reverse complement strand
TGCGCCGAAAGTGGCCGCTGAGTTCACATTGGACGACACTTCGCTGCTGCCTGCCTTGCTGGAGGCGGAGTTGCGTTCAGGAGGGGGAGCATCCTGATCACTCGTCCTCAAACCGGGGCCAAGATGGCCCCGTTCCTGGCTCAGCGTTTCGCCATCGCGGTTTCGAGCGCCTTGCGATAGTTCACCACGGCATCGCCGATGGCGGCGGAAACCTGCTGGCGGTAGGAGTCGGAGGCCACGAGGAGGCATTCCTTGGCGTTGGAGACAAAACCACCTTCAAACAGGATGCCGGGACGTTTGCAGCCGGTCAGAACGCTCCACTGGGCGCGCTTGATGCCGCGATCCACAAACTTGAAGCGGCTGATCACATTGGCATGCACAGCGGTCGCAAGCGCGATGTTTGCGGAGTCTTGCTTGTTGCCGGTGACGCCATTGACGTTGTAGCCGCCGCCGCGTGAAATGGTGGCTGCCGCACTCTGTGGTGTGAGCGCCCAAGTCTCGATGCCACTGGCAGCGGAACCGCCGGAATTGAAGTGCAGACTGATGAAGATGCTCTTCGGCGTCTGGTTCGCGATGGCCACACGACCGCCGAGGGTGAGGAAGGTGTCGTTGGCCCGCGTCAGGATGACTTTGAACCCGCGCTGCATGAGCGCCGTGCGCACTGTCATGGCCATTTTCAGGGCGAAGTCTTTTTCATAGCCGTAAACGCCGCGTGCTCCGGCATCGTGGCCGCCGTGGCCGGCGTCGAGCACGATAGTGTCGAAATACTCCGCGTTCTGGATGTGGCTGGGGCAGAGCACCGGGTCGATGAGCTTGCACAGGTCGAGGCGGGAGAAGAGCACCTTGCCGTTGTGGGACTGTACCGGGAAGCTGAGGATGAACTTGATGTTGTTGATCAGCATCTCCTGGGAGCCGACCTGTGCCTTCAGGATCAGCTTCGAGGAGCCAAGCCAGAAATGATTGCCTTGGAGGCGGAAGGTGGTGAAGCCGTAAAGGGGATTGTAAAAATTGCGCACGCTGTCAGCCGTGACGTAGTCACGCCCGCCAATTTTGACGATCTCCCAGCCACCGTTTGCGGGAAGCACGGCCACGGACTCAGAACGCAGGGTGGAGGGCTGTCCGTCGTCGTCGGGCTTGAATTCACCCTCTCCACGCTTCGCTGTGGAGGTCACATCTTTCGGCGGTTCCGGTGGGGTGATGGCCGGAGCGGGCTTGCTAGTCGTTTTGGCCGTGCTGGGAGAGGTCGAGGATTTGCCAAGCTCCACTTTTTTCGTGGCGCCGCCCGGTTTGGTCGTGGTGATGATCACGCGCGGGGGCTTGCCGGTTTCCGTGGAGGGCTTGGGCGTGGATTTTTTGACCACGGCTGGCTTTTTGGCGGGAACTGGTGTTGGGGCGGGTTTGGGCTCTGGTGCGGGAGGCGCTTCCTCCTTGCCGCCGCCGAAGAGTTTCTTGAAGAATCCAGGCTTGTCCTCGGCGTGTGCCGTGTTGAACGAAGCGCCGCAAAGCGCGACCACGAACGTGAAAATCGCGGCCTGGGTGGTTTTAGTGTACAGTCCGGGGATCATGACGAGAGTGACGGCGTAAATCGGGAAAAGGCTACTTTTTATAGTCCGAGTCGGCCAGAAGCGCAAACGTTCTGACGCGGGCGGGGAAGACATGACGGAGGGGGGGGGAATTCGTCAAGCAGAGGGCAAGGTGGTCAAAAGAGTGCTTCTCGAGCCGTTTTGGCGGCGCAGCCGCCTTGACCGCGAAGCGAATTTGACCCATTGACCACCCAACCCATGACCAAAAAACCTGTAGTTCTCATCATCCGCGACGGCTGGGGCATCAATCCCGGCGGAAAAGCTCAAGCCGCTGCCAATGGCGATGCCACTCTGCTCGCTAAGACACCTTTCCACGATCACCTCTACGCCACCTACCCGCGTGGCACCGTCAGCGCCAGTGGTGAAGACGTCGGCCTCCCTGACGGCCAGATGGGCAACAGCGAAGTCGGCCACCTGAACCTCGGCGCAGGCCGCGTGGTGTATCAAGACCTCACCCGCATCAACAAAAGCATCCGCGACGGCGAACTCGCCACCATGCCCGTGCTCGTGGAGGCCTTCCAGCAGGCCAAAGGCAAGCGCCTGCACTTCCTCGGCCTAATCAGCGATGGCGGCGTGCATTCCCATCAGGATCACCTCGCCGCTCTCTGCAATGCAGCCAAGGCCGCCGGAGTCGAAGACCTCATGGTCCACGCCATCACCGATGGCCGCGACACCTCGCCTAAAGGTGGTGCTGCTTACCTTGCTAAGCTTGAAGCCGACCTGAAGCCCAGCGGTGCCAACATCGCCACCGTCATCGGCCGCTACTACGCCATGGACCGCGACACCCGCTGGGAGCGCAACAAGCTCGCCTGGGACGCCATCGTGCTCGGTCGAGGTGAAGTCCGTACCGATCTGCCAAGCGCCGCCGTGCAGGCTGCTTATCCCAGCGACCCGCGTGGTGATGAGTTCATGCAGCCCATGATCTTCAGCAACGCCAACGAGCAACGCATTCGCGATGGCGATGTCATCCTCTGGTTCAACTTCCGCGCCGACCGTGCCCGCCAACTCAGCGAGGCCTTCTTGAAGCCCGACTTTTCCGGTTTCGACCGCGAAGTCACGCCAAAGACCGGCTACTTCACCCTCACCGAATACGACGCCACCTACACCGACCTCGGCGCGAAGGTCATCTTCGGCACCGAGACCTTGAACAACAACCTCGGCCAAGTCGTCGCCGCTGCCGGACTCACCCAGCTCCGTGCTGCCGAGACCGAGAAATACCCGCACGTTACCTTCTTCTTCAACAGCGGCGTCGAGGAGCCCAATGTTGGCGAAGACCGCTACCTCGCCATCAGCCCCAAAGAAGTGCCCACCTACGACAAAAAGCCGCAGATGAGCGCTCCCGACCTCACCTTCGAAGTGCTGCGTCGCCTGGAGAAATACGACCTCGTCATCATGAACTACGCCAACCCCGACATGGTCGGCCACACCGGCGTCGTCGAAGCTGGCGTCCATGCCTGCGAGACCATCGACCTCGGCGTGCGCATGATCGTCGAGAAGGTGCTCGAACTCGGCGGCAAGCTTTTCATCACCGCCGACCACGGCAACTGTGAGCAAATGCGCAACGCCGACGGCAGCCCGCATACCGCCCACACCACCAACCTCGTCCACGGCATCTACGTCGCCGCTGATTCAGGAAGTGTCACCGTCGCCAACGGCAAACTCGCCGACATCGCCCCGACCCTGCTGGACATGCTTGGCGTGGCGAAGTCTGCCGAGATGACAGGGAAGTCATTGCTGGTGAGGAAGTAGGATTCCTCATGGCCTACCTTCTTTCTGAGAACCGTTATCGAGACCCTCTGGGCTATTGGCAGCCTTACGAGCAGTATATCGATTCAGTGAAGAATCGCATGCCGCCGGGTGCCTTGAAGTTGGCACTCGCGAGCGATTGGTATGATTTCAGAGTTCATAGTTGCCCGCATGATGGCTGGCTGGAGGAATTTAGAATCATCGAGAGTGATTCCGCCTCCAGCCTTCCACGCTTCAACAGCGCAGAGGTAAGACTGCTGGGTGCTTATCATGATGGGTTCATCTGCTTGCGTTATCCGCGTTTGATCAGCTTCAACCTTGAAGCAGCGGAACTCTCTACAGGGTTCGGCGACTGGCTATACGACGAGTTCAGGCTCTCCGAGAAGGGAAACCTGCTACACGAAATCGAATGGGCATCGGGCGGACGTTGGCTGATCGAATCAGATGATGTC
>CAXNGR010000561.1:0-3783 GCA_964201265.1 Verrucomicrobiaceae bacterium | reverse complement strand
TGCGCGAAGACGAGCGGATAGGTGTCGTCACCGACGTTGCCGTAACCGGATGCGCCGACAAAGGCGATTTTCATGGCCACAAGCAAGCGCAGGATTCGGCATGCCGCCAGTCTTCAAGAGACTCAAGTGCTGAGAAAATGATCATGCGGCTGCCCAAAGTGCTTTTTCCTCTCGGCGCAGGAAATCGTGCTCAAGCGTGAGATGTGGCTCGGTGCCATCTGCAAAGCCTCCAGGCCCATGAAGCAAGCCTGATGGAGCAGGGGTGGACGTGCTTCGGGCTGCTCACCACGATGCCCGAAAACTAAACCCCATCCCAACCGATGTCGGCTGAGGTGGGGTTCAGTGGGGGTTTTGGGGTTTCAGATCACTTCTTCAAATCGAAGCGGTCCAAATTCATGACCTTGGTCCAGGCGGCGACGAAGTCGGTGACGAACTTCGCTTTCGCGTCTTCGCTGGCATAGACCTCGGCGGTGGCCCTTAGCTGGGAGTTCGAGCCGAAGACGAGATCGACGGACGTGGCCATCCACTTCATCGCGCCGGTTTCGCGGTCGGTGCCTTCGTAGAAGTGCTCACAGCGGGGCGAGACCTTCCACTCGTTGTCCATGCTGAGCAGGTTCACGAAGAAATCATTGGTGAGAGCCCCGCGATTTTTCGTGAGCACGCCAAGATCAGGATGACCGGTGTTCGTGCCGAGCGCTCTCATGCCGCCGATGAGCACGGTCATCTCAGGAACGGAGAGCGTGAGGAGCTGGGCGCGGTCCACGAGATTCTCGGGCGCAGGGCGGTCAAGCTCATGGCCGAGGTAGTTTCGGAAGCCGTCGTGCTTTGGTTCGAGCACGGCGAAGGATTCGACATCGGTCTGATCCTGCGTGGCATCCACGCGACCGGGGCTGAAGGGCACTGTTACGTTGTGACCAGCCTTCTTCGCGGCGGCTTCGACTGCGGCGCTGCCGCCGAGTACGATCAAGTCCGCAAGCGAGACCTTCTTCTTGCCGGTATTGAACTCAGTTTGGATCTTCTCCAGTGCAGCGAGCACTTTGGCGAGCTGCGTCGGATTGTTCACTTCCCAGTCTTTCTGCGGAGCGAGACGGATGCGGGCACCATTGGCACCACCGCGTTTGTCACTGCCACGGAAGGTGGAGGCGGAAGCCCAAGCGGTGGAGACGAGTTCGGAGGTGGTGAGACCAGAGTCGAGCAGCTTGGCTTTGAGCTGGGCGATGTCCTGCTCGTTAACGAGTTCATGATCCAAGTCTGGAAGCGGGTCCTGCCAGATGAGTTTTTCCTTTGGCACTTCAGGGCCGAGGTAGCGAGCGAGCGGACCCATGTCGCGATGGGTGAGCTTGAACCAAGCCTTGGCGAAGGCGTCAGCGAACTCGCCGGGATTCTCCAGGAAGCGCTTGGAGATCTTGTGGTAGATCGGGTCTTCACGCAGCGCGATGTCCGTGGTGAACATCATCGGCGCATGTGATTTGCTAGCGACGTGCGCATCCGGCACGGTGCCTTTGCCAGCACCGCCTTTGGGTGTCCATTGTTGGGCACCGGCGGGGCTTTTGGTCAGCTCCCATTCATAGGCGAAGAGGTTGGTGAAGTAACCGTGCGACCAAGCTCGCGGCGTGGTCGTCCATGCGCCTTCAAGACCGCTGGTGATGGTGTCTTCCGCGTTGCCTTTGCCGAATTTGTTTTTCCAACCGAGGCCCTGTTCTTCCAGCGGTGCGGCTTCGGGTTCGGGGCCGACGTTCTTCGGATCTCCGGCACCGTGAGCTTTGCCAAAAGTGTGACCACCGGCGATGAGCGCGACGGTTTCCTCGTCATTCATCGCCATGCGGGCAAAGGTATCGCGGATGTCCTTGGCGGCGGCCAGCGGGTCAGCTTTGCCATTTGGACCTTCGGGATTGACGTAGATCAGGCCCATCTGCACGGCGGCGAGAGGCTTCTCCAACATGCGCTCGTCCTTGTAGCGCTTGTCGCCCAGCCAAGTGCTCTCTGGTCCCCAGTAGATGTCTTCCTGCGGCTCCCACACATCGGCACGACCACCGGCAAAGCCGAAGGTCTTGAAGCCCATGGATTCAAGCGCGACATTGCCAGTGAGGATCATCAAGTCGGCCCACGAGATCTTGTTGCCATACTTCTGCTTGATCGGCCAAAGGAGGCGGCGTGCCTTATCCAGGCTCGCGTTGTCTGGCCAGCTATTCAGCGGGGCAAAGCGCTGCGTGCCATAGCCCGCTCCGCCGCGACCATCGCTCACGCGGTAGGTGCCGGCGCTGTGCCAGGCCATGCGAATCATGAAAGGGCCGTAGTGGCCCCAATCAGCCGGCCACCACTTTTGTGAGGTGGTCATGAGTTCACTCAGATCCTTCTTCAAAGCCGCGAGATCGAGCTTCTTGAACTCTTCAGCATAGTTGAAGCCCTCGCCCATCGGGTTTCCCTTCGGCGAGTTTTGATGAAGGATTTTGAGGTTGAGCTGGTTCGGCCACCAGTCGCTGTTTGTCATGGCTCCGGCGGCCGTGTGGCGACCTGGACCTGCGGGTGCGCCCATCACCGGGCACTTGCTGATGTCATTCATGGGTTTGTCGGTTTGGGGTTGGGCGGGCTTGTCCTGTGCAGTGGCGGATACCACCGGCATCAGCGTCAATGCGGCAAGCAAGGCCTTGGTTTGGGATGTGTTCATGGCTTCAGGTGGGTTTTTGGTAGGGTGCGAACCAAGGTTGGTGGTCGGCGTGGAAACCTGTTGGTGGATGATCGTGGATGCATCCAATGCATTGTCTGAATGCTTGCCATGCACGCGGCGCATTGCTATGGGACAGCATGCGGAACGAACTGAATTTCCATCTGCTCGAACAATTCGTGGCTCTGGCACGGACCAAAAACTTCACCCGTGCGGCTGAGGAGCTGAGTCTTTCCCAATCCGCGCTGAGCCGCGCCATTCAGAAACTCGAAGAGCAGCTCGGCCAGCCTCTGTTTGAGCGCAAGCCGCGCGAGGTCGTGCTCACAGATCACGGTGAACTGCTGCTGGAGCGCTCCCAATATATTTTGAAGCTAATGGAGGACACCTTTGCCGAGCTTTCCGAGGCTGGACGGCGAGGCCGTATCCGGCTCGGTGCCATTCCGACCATCGCGCCTTACTTCTTGCCCGGCCTGCTGAGCCGTTTCGCCAAAGCGCACCCAGACATCGCGGTCATCGTGCAGGAAGACACGACCGAAAACCTCATCAAACGATGCAGCCATGGCGAGATCGACCTCGCCATCCTCGCCCTGCCTGTCATCGCGAAGTATCTGGAGGTCGAGCCGCTCTTTGATGAGGAACTGCTGCTCGTGCTGCCAGTCGGGCATCCGCTCGCCGCATCGAAGGCTGTCGCCATTGATGCTGTGGATGGCTACCCTTTCGTCATGCTGAGCGAGGCGCACTGCCTGTCGGACAACATCGCCACTTTCTGCCGTCGAAAATCCGTGCAGCCCGTCACCATCGAGCGCACCAGCCAGCTCACCACCGTGCAGGAGCTGGTGACACTGAACCACGGCGTCTCCATCGTCCCCGAAATGGCGCGGAAGACTGATGCCAGCGACCGCCGCATCTACCGCTCCTTCAGTGGCGAAAAGCCCACGCGCACCGTGGCCATGATGTGGAACTCGTATCGTTTTCAAAGCAAGGCGGTGAAGACGCTGATGGAGCACCTGCGGGTGAAACCAAAGCCATCCGCAGCCCAGTCCAAGCGGAGTCAATGATCACAACATCGGGGCAGCGCATCTTCGCGTTGATCCTTGGCTGCCCCAAGGTAACGGAGA
>CAXNGR010000560.1:0-3784 GCA_964201265.1 Verrucomicrobiaceae bacterium | reverse complement strand
CTCTCCCAGGCCAAGCGCCCCATCATCCTCGCTGGTCAGGGTGCGATGATCGCCCGTGCGGACAAGGAACTGCTCATGATGGCCGAAACCCTCGGCTGCCCGGTGACCACCACCCTGCTCGGCAAAGGCGTCTTCCCCGAAACGCACCCGCTTTCCCTCGGCATGCTCGGCATGCACGGCACCGCCTATGCGAACAAGGCCATCTGCGAGGCCGATCTCATTTTCAATGTCGGTTCCCGCTTCGATGACCGCATCATCGGCAAGCCGCACATGTTCGGCCGCAATGCCAAGCTCATCCACATCGACATCGACGCGGCGGAGTTCAACAAGATGATCAAAGTGGACGTGACGATCAAAGGCGACGCGAAAGCCGCCCTCAGCGATCTCCTTCCGCACATCGAGAAGCTGCCGACCGAAGATTGGCTGGCCCATCTCGATGGCTACAAGAAGAAATTCCCCCTCTCTTATAAGAAGCAGGGCGGTCTGCGCATGCAGCAGGTCATTGATGAACTGTACAACCTCACCAAGGGCAAGGCGATCGTCTCCACCGACGTGGGCCAGCATCAGATGTGGGCGGCGCAGTTCTACAAGAACGACTCCAGCTACCACTGGCTCAGCTCCGGCGGTGCCGGCACGATGGGCTTCGGCTTCCCCGCGGCCATCGGTGCTCAGCTCGCCTGCCCAGACAAGACGGTCGTCTCCATCTCCGGCGACGGCGGTTTCCAGATGACCCTCTTTGAACTCGCCACTGCCGCGATTCACAAGCTGCCGATCAAAATTTTGATCCTCAACAACAGCTACCTCGGCATGGTCCGCCAGTGGCAGGAGCTGTTCTTTGAGAACCGCGAAAGCGGCGTTGATCTCATCGGCAACCCCGACTTCGTGAAGCTCGGTGAAGCCTACGGCATCAAAGGCTGGCACATCCGCCGCCCGGCTGACGTGGAGCGCATCCTCCAGCAGGCCCTCGATTACAACGACGGCCCGTGCATCATCGAAGCCGAGTGCATCAAGCTCGAAAACGTCTTCCCCATGATCCCTGCCGGAGCCGCGCTCGAAGACATGCTCACCGAAGCGCCCAAAATGAAAATGGAGAAGCCCACTGGTTCGACCTAGTCGCATCTCCCGGAGTGCGGATGCCCTCATCCGCATTCCCATCGGCACGATGAAAACGAACCGCATCATCCACGGCGACGCCCTCCAGGAACTCCAAAAGCTCCCCGATGCCGTCGCCCAAGCCATCATCGCCGATCCGCCTTACTTCAACGTTCTCGAAAATGAAGCCTGGGACACTCAATGGAAAACATCTGCCGACTACCTCGCCTGGTGCGAAGCGTGGGTCGCTGAATCCATCCGCGTTCTGCGTGATGACGGCCTCGCTTTCATCTTCGGCCAGCTAGGCAAACGCGAGCACACCTTTCTCCACCTCATGTCACGGCTCACTCAGCAGCACCAGTTTCACGATCTCATCATCTGGGACCGTGCGGTGGGCTATGACGAGCGGCGTGACAGCTTCACGCCGCAGTATGAAATGGTGCTCGTGATGCGCAAAGGCGAGAAGGTGAAGTTCAACAAAGACGCCGTGCGCATCCCCTACGATGCCAAAACCATTGATGTCTATCTCAAAGACAAGCGCTACAAAGACATGGACGCCCGTAAAGCCCATCTTGAAGCCGGAAAGTTTGCCACGAACATCCTCCGTGTTCCTAGCTTGAAAGGCATTTCGAAGGAAAAGTGCGGACACCCCTCGCAGAAACCTATCGACCTCATCGAAAAACTTGTCGCCTGCTCCACGGACGAAGGCGATCTCGTTCTTGATCCCTTCCTCGGCTCCGGCACCACCGCCGCTGCGGCTCAGCGCCTCGGTCGGCAATGGATCGGCATCGAAAAAGACAAGACCTACGTCCAGATCGCCCAAAAACGCCTCGCTACCGACTCAGATCTCTTTTCCAAATCATCATCATAAATCCATGAGCGACCGCATCCCCGCCACCACCGATAAAAAGCCCGCCCCGCAGGCTGACATCATCAACATCCACACGCTCAGCGTCATGGTGAACAACCAGCCTGGCGTTCTCGGCCGCATCTGCGCCGTGTTCAGCCGTCGTGGGTTCAACATCGAGTCCCTTGTCGTCTCCCAGACGCGTGATCCGCGCTTCAGCCGCATGACCATCGGCATCAGCGGCCATCCTGAGGGCCTGCATCAGATCATCATGCAGGTGAACAAGCTCATCGACGTCATCCACTGCATCGAGCACACCGACCGCGACGCCGTTTCCAAGGAAATGGTCCTCATCAAGATCGCCGCCGGAGCTGGTGATCGCACCGAGATCCTCCAGATCATCGAGCACTACAACGGCAAGACCGTCGATCTTCAGGAAGACAGCCTCATCGCCCTGATCAGTGGCAACACCGACAAACTCGACGCCGCCGTCCGCCTGCTCACCAAATTCGACATCGTCGAGACCGTGCGCACCGGCAAAGTCGTCATGGCTCGCGGCCTCACGGAGACGTAATGCATGCAGGAATGACCTGCTTGGACTCGTCATTCGTCATTAGCTATGCGCATTCTGCACCTGACCCCCGGCACCGGCAATTTCCACTGCGGAAGCTGCCTGCGTGACCATGCGCTCATCAAGGCGCTGCGTGTGCGCGGGCATGACGCGCTCATGGCACCGCTTTACCTGCCGCTCGTTACAGATCGTGAGTTCGGCACGCAGGAACTGCCGGTGCAGATCGGCGGCATCTCGTTGTTTTTGCAGCAGAAGTTCACCTGGTTTCACAAGCTGCCCAAATTCTTCCACCGCTGGCTGAACTCGCCCGACAAGCTGCGCAAGGCCGCCAAACGCATGGGCATGACCAGCGCCAAATCGCTGGGCGAAATGGCCCTCGGCAGCCTGCTGGGCACCGAAGGCCGCCAGTGGGGCGAATGGCAGAAGCTCATCGAATGGATTCGCAGCCAGGGAAAATTCGACGTCGTTTCTTTCTCCAACAGCCTGCTCAGCGGCCTCGCGCCCACGATTGCCAAAGAGCTCGGCATCCCCGTCGTCTGCTCTTTGCAAGGCGAGGACAGCTTCCTCGACTCGCTGCCCGATCCGTATCGCGAGCAATGCTGGGAGGCCATGTGCACCAATGCTCGTAGCATCCGTTGCTTCATCGCCCCGAGCCACTTCTACGCCGATCTCATGCGCCAGCGCCTGGATGCCACCGAAGGCCAGATGAAAGTCATCCCCAACGGCATCGATACCACCAGCTTCACCACTTCGTCGCCCGATCCGAACTGGCCCACCATCGGCTACTTTGCCCGCATGATTCATGGCAAGGGCCTCACCACGCTGGTCGATGCCTTCATCGACCTCGCCAAGCGCGGCAGCGTGCCGCGAGTGAAATTGCGCATCGGTGGTGCCAAAACGCCTGTGGATGACAAATACGTCGCCGGCTTGCAGCAGAAGCTCGCCGCAGCGGGCCTGACAAACCGCGTCGAATGGCTGCCGAACCTCGATTTCAAAGACAAGGTGCATTTCTTCCATGATCTGACGGTCTTCAGCGTCCCCGCCACCTATGGCGAGGCGTTTGGCCTCTACGTCATCGAGGCCGCCGCCAGTGGCGTGCCCGTGGTGCAGCCGGATCACGGGGCCTTCCCCGAACTCATCGCCGCCACCGAGGGCGGGCTGCTTTGCAAACCCGACGATGCCAAAGCGCTCGCCGACGCGCTCGAATCCCTGCTCGGTGACGATGAACTTCGTGAGAAGATGACGAAGACAGCGATCACCAAGGTCCGCCAAGA
>CAXNGR010000559.1:0-3789 GCA_964201265.1 Verrucomicrobiaceae bacterium | reverse complement strand
GCGACGTTGTGCTCCTTGCTGCCGGTGAAATACATCAGCGCAAAGGGGAATTCCTTGCTAGCCACCGCCCGCAGATCACACTGTATGCCATGCGTGGCATGGATGCTGGCCTTGGTCGGGCCTTGGGCGATGACATCGACGACTTGCGGCAGCGCCACAAAGTATTCGATGACCTTCTCCGGCTGCCGGGTGGAGACGAGGAAGTCGAGATCATGCACGGTCTCCTTGCCGCGCCTGAAACTGCCGCAAATCTCTGCCTGCGACACATTCGGATGCTCCCGCAACGCCTCCAGGATCTGCTGCACCAGCGCATGCACCTGGTCCAGCTTGAACTCGGAGGCGTGCTGCTCACGGAAGGAGATGCTTTCGAGGATTTTCTCCACCGTCTTAGCCCCGAAGCCGGACAGCTTCGCCGCCTCGCCGCTTTCACAGGCGCGCCGGAGATCGGCGATGGAATAGACGCCGAGTTCCGCATGCAGCGCAGCGATTTTCTTCGGCCCGAGGCCCTGCACGTCAAACAGCTCGAAAATCGTGTCCGGGAACTCCGCCTTCAGCTTCTCGTAAAACTCCAGCCGGCCTGTGGTGGCCATCTCGCGCAGCTTGTCCCGCAGCGCCTCGCCCAGGCCCTTAATGCCCGCGAGCTGGTTCTCCGCCGCCAATTTCATGATGTCCCCGCTGAAGCTCTCCACCACCTCCGCCCCCGTGCGGTAAGCCCGCACTTTGAAAGGGTTCTCTCCCTGCATTTCAAGCAGCGTGGCGATGCGTTCAAAGATGGCGGTGGCGTCTTCCCGGGTCATGCCGCGCATCATGACGCGGGATCACGATGGGTGAAGGGAAAAGTGCATCATGCAGAGTCTCGCCCTATTCCCGCACGTCCCGGCACAGTTCATCGAGCTTGTCCGCGATGCGTTGGATGTCTTTCTGGGAGAGGAGCTGCTTTTGATCACTCATCATACCTTCCAAAGCTCCGGCGACCGCACGCCCGGAGGTCACCCGAGGTTCGTAGTGCTGGCCAGCGATCACATGCCAGCCTGGAATCGCGATCATTTGAAATACCGGAGTATCCACGCCGCAGTTCTGACGAATCCAGGCTTGCATCCAGTTTGCACAGCGCTTCACCTGCTCCAGCGGCTTGCGATCATTGGCATAGAAAGGCCAGATGAGTTTGTTGCCGTCGAAAATCACCATGTCCTTCTTCCCCGTCTCCTTTCGAGGCTTGCTGTAGGTCTTCGTTTCGACCACCACGACGCCGCGTGGGCCGATGATGACGTGGTCGATGTTCTCCTGCACTTTCTCTTGCACTTTGGGGACATCGTGGAAGACGGCCCAGCCTTTGGCGGTGAGCGGCTGGAGCTGCTCGGCCACATGGCGTTCGCCCTGGTAGCCCAGACGGCGGTTGACGAGCTCTTCAAGCAGCGCCGCCGTTTTTGTCACGACCACGCAGATGGAGATGACGAATAAAACAAAGCAGCAGACGACCAGTGCCAGCAGGTTCGACCAGGGAAACAAATCCCGAATCCAAAACGGAACGGCGATCAGGATCAGGGAAAGCGGCGCCCAGAACATGATCATGTTGTCCAACGCTTCGGACACCCGTTCGATCTCGCGTTGCTGGGTTTCTCCAGGTCGGCGCAAAAGAACAAATTCTTCCGGTGGCATGGTTTGGCGGCGTGCCCGCTTGCGGCGGAAGATCCAAACTGACACGACCGCATAGCCAAGAATGAACAGAAAGACGATGAGATGAGGAATGTATGCGCTCATGCCGACATAGTTTCTAGGAGTGGCTTCGGGAGGTGCTGCACTAAGGCATCGACGATCTCGCGGGTTTGGATGATGAGAGGAAGCAGATCGTCAAAGTAGTAACCGTGGCAGTCACCATGGAGAAGGTCGTTTCGCAAAGAGGGGATCAACACCACCAGCTTGGCTGCATGGGTTTCAGGAACCTTGCCCTCAAACCGCTTTAGAAACTCCTTGGGCAACGGCCAAATACATTCAAAGGCGCTGTCCGCGAAAAGCCCGTCTGTGATGGCTTTCTGAAGCAACTGACCCAGGCTTTGATCCTTGCCAGCCTGATAGTGAATCCGCAGCACTTTCTCCAGGCCAATCACCGTCTGCGCAAATACCCACAACAACAAAGTATGGTCGTTGAGGGAAGGGCGCGGCAGTTTGGCCGCCGTCCGGAAACAAAGCACCAGCGGCCCAGGAAAGCGTGGATGATCCCGGCTGAGCCATTCGGCCCTCGCCTCTCGTTCATCATCCGACACCCCAAAGAGGAGCCAGGTGCCTGGATTCACGTTAGGCGGAGGCAGGGAACTCATGCAAAAATCTCCGCATCAGTCTCCGTGCTGTCAGGCAACTTTCCCTCCATTGTTTGCGTCGCGGATTTCAGAAGCGAAGCGTTGTTGAAAACAACCAAACTTCACGCCTCAGCTCCAAAACATAAGTTGGCAGTGGCTGAAGGCAGGATCGTCTGTCCATAAGGTATTCACCCCAAAATCACGCCTTGCTTGTATTATCATGGGGCTGTCTGCTCGAAACATGCAGCTTCCCCCTAGATTCTTGTGATTCGTTCGCCGTCCCGGATGCGGATGGCTTTTCTGGGGAACCACGTCCCCCGGTTGTGTGGAATTGCGACCTTCACGCGAGATCTTTGTGAGGCAGTAAGCGCCGCTGCCCCGGAGGCCGACTGCTACGCTGTGGCGGTGAATGACCGCCAGGGAGGCTATGACTACCCGGAGCGTGTTCGGTTTGAGCTGGAGGAAAAGAACATTCACTCCTACCGACGTGCGGCGGACTACCTGAACTTCAACAACGCGGACGTACTCTGTGTGCAGCATGAGTTCGGCATCTATGGCGGCACAGCGGGCAGCCACCTGCTGGCGCTGCTCAAAGAGGTGCGCATGCCGGTCGTCACCACGCTGCACACCATCCTCAGCGAGCCAAACGCGACCCAGCGCCAGGTGATGGATGAAATCTCCCGGCGCAGCGACCGGCTGGTCGTCATGGCACAAAAAGGCGCGGAAATCCTGCGCGGTGTGTATGCCGTGCCGGAGTCGAAGATCGACATCATCCCGCATGGCATCCCGGATGTGCCGTTTACCGACTCTGCGCTGTCAAAAGAGCAGTTCGGCGTCGAAGGGCGCACGGTTTTGCTCACGTTCGGCCTCATCGGGCCTGGAAAAGGAATCGAGCACGTCATTGAGGCGCTGCCGGAGATCGTGCGGGCGCATCCTGAGGTCGTGTATTTGGTGTTGGGCGCCACCCACCCGCATCTGGTGGCCCGCGAGGGCGAGCGCTACCGCCTGAGCCTGGAGTGGCTGGCCGAGGAGCGCGGCGTGAAGGACCACGTCATCTTTTACAATCGTTTCGTGACGCCGGAGGATCTGAAGGAATTCGTCAGTGCCACGGACATCTACCTCACGCCGTATTTAAATCAGGCGCAGATCACCTCAGGCACGCTGGCGCAGGTGTTTGGCGCAGGAAAGGCCGTCATCTCCACCCCTTACTGGCATGCGCAGGAGCTGCTGGCAGACGGGCGTGGCATTCTGGTGCCCTTTGCACAGCCAGCCGCCATCGCCGCTGCCGTGGGCGAATATTTAGACCGACCTGACGTCATGCAGCGTACGCGAGAGATGGCCTGGAACGCCGGGCGCGAGATGATCTGGCCAGCAGTGGCTCGCCGCTACATCGAGTGCTTCCAGATCGTCCGTGCGGAGCGGAAAGCCCCTTCCCGAACGGCCTTCGCCGGCTGGACTGCGGCAGTGCGCTCCTACGATCTGCCAGTGCTGA
>CAXNGR010000558.1:0-3793 GCA_964201265.1 Verrucomicrobiaceae bacterium | reverse complement strand
TCGGAAGGGCGACGACTCGTCGCCACTCCACAAATCCTCACCACCCTCCGCGACCTCCGCAGCGGCGAAGCCGATCTCTTCGCCTCCCTCGCGAAATCCGATCCCGATCCGCTCACTCGCGATGCCGCGCTCGAAGCCCTCGCCGCCTCACGCTCGCCGGATGCCGCCACGAAGCTCCTCGCGCTCTATCCTTCACTTCAACCGCAGCAGCGCCGCAGCGCCTTGAACGCGCTCTCCAGCAGCAAAGCGGGCGCGAAGACCATCGTCACCGCCTTGCTCGACAAAACCCTGCCGCAGGCCGACCTCGACGGCCCCACCGTCGAACGCCTCGCCACCGTGCTCGGTGATGATCCCGCCATCACCAAACTCCAGCAGCAGCTCGGCGGCATCTTCCGCGAGGTCTTGCTGCTCGATGGGCAAGACACCGCGTGGGTCGATTCCAAGATCACGCTCGACGGCCCATTCACCGTCGAGGCCTGGGTGCGGCTCGCGCCAGGCATCAGCAATGAAGACAGCCTCCTCGGCGTGAAGGGCGGCGTGGACATGAACTTCTTCGGCGGACAATTCCGCGTCTATGCCGGCTCCGAGCTGCACGACGTCTGCGTGGCCACCAAACCCATGACACCCGACCTTTGGACCCACCTCGCCGTCACCCGCGATGCCCAAGGCCTCATCCGCATCTACCAAAACGGCGAACTCGACGCCACCGGCACCAAGCCTGCACCCGCGAAGTGGGAAAACTGCCAGATCGCCTGGAGCGGTCCCAAAAAAGGCACCGAGGGAGCCATGATGGAGTTTCGGGTGCTCAAACGGGCCAAAACCGCCGCCGAAGTGCGCAGCGGCTTTGATCGTTCCCATCCAACAGATCGGACCGATCTGTCCGATGCCAAGAAAATGGGCAAAGGCGCCCGCATCGCCAAAACCATCGACACACCGCCGCTTCTCACTGACGAGGCCGCGAAGGCTCTCGATGCCAAATTCGCCAAATTCACCGCCCTGGCCCCCGAAGGCGATCCAAACACAGGAAAAGCCCTCAGCGCCCTCTGCATGGCCTGCCATCAGATCGGCAGCGCCGGCGGACAAATCGGCCCCAACCTCTCCGGTGCTGGCGCGATGGGCCTGGAGGCCGTCTTGCGCAACATCCTCACGCCGAACGCCGCCATGGAGCCCGGCTACCGCATCTACCGCGTCGAAATGAAAAACGGCGACCTCATCGACGCCTTCTTCGTCAGCGAAGACAAAGACGCCTTCGTCATCCGCCAAGCCGGCCTCGACGACCGCCGCGTCCCCAAAACCGACATCCGCAGCACCCAATTCATCCGCCGATCCCTCATGCCCGAAGGCCTGCTCGATGCCTTGCAGGACCAGCAGGTGGCTGATTTGCTGGCGTATTTGATGACGCTGAAGGGTTAGAAACAGGTGGGATGGGACGCGTGGTGTGATGCGAGCCTTTTGGCAGGATGATGCCAAGAATCCAGCAACTCGACTCATCCCCCCACATTTGCGGGGGATGACGGAGAAAACCCAGTGCGGAGGTTTGATTCTGGTTCAAATTTACTCTCCACATCCCCTCCCATAGCCATGTACGGACTCGTCAACAAAGCCATCGAAGAACTCGTCGTCACTCATTTCGGGGAGGATAAATGGGAGCTGATCAAAAAGAAGGCGGGCGTGGAGGTGGATGTCTTTGTGAGCAATGAAGCCTACCCGGATGACATGACGTATGACCTCGTCAGCGCGGCGTCTGCGGTGCTGGGCGCTTCGGCGAGTGACATCTTGGTGGCTTTCGGCGAGCATTGGGTGCTGAAGACGGCCTCCGATAGCTATGGCTCGATGATGCGCGCCGGTGGTGCCTCGCTGAAGGAGTTCCTCATCAATCTGCCAAACTTCCACACGCGCGTGCAAATGATCTATCCCAAGCTCCAGCCGCCGCGCTTCGAGTGCTCGGACATCGGCGAAAGCTCGATGCATCTGCACTACTTCACGCATCGCTCCGGGCTCACAGACTTCGTTGTGGGCCTGGTTCAGGGCCTTGGGAAGCTTTATTCCACCCCGGCCACGGCCAAAGTGATCGCGGCTAAAGCGGAAGGGGCAGAACACGATGTGTTTGAGG
Organism: Verrucomicrobiaceae bacterium; assembly: GCA_964201265.1. Lineage (GTDB taxonomy): Bacteria > Verrucomicrobiota > Verrucomicrobiia > Verrucomicrobiales > Verrucomicrobiaceae > Prosthecobacter. The sequence continues at coordinate 1,680 of CAXNGR010000558.1, read as the reverse complement.
TTTCCTGGACTGCCGCAGCCGCATGAATCTCCAGGACGACAGCTCCAGCATCATCAGCAGACTGCCCACGCGGGAGTTTCTCCGCGCGTTCCCATTCTACTTCGTGTGGGATGATCAGGATGTGATTCTGGAGGTCGGCCCATCACTGCCAAAGCTCTGCCCGCAAGCCATTCCCGGAGCGCGCTTGCAGGATGTCTTCATCTCAAAGCGACCTGCGGGCGAGTTTAGTCATGCCCTAGCATCCGCCCACAATGAGCGGCTTTTCCTGCTGGAGGATCGCCTGAACCATCGCGTGCTGCGCGGCCAATTGATCATGCTGGATGCTCCACCGCGTGGCGTCATGCTCGGCTCGCCCTGGTTCACGGAACCAGACGAGGTGGATGCCTGCGGCCTCACGATGAGTGACTTTGCCGTCCATGATCAGACGATCGACCTCCTCCAGGTGCTGCAAACGCAGCGCATGGCCGCCGCCGACCTGCAAAAGCTCAACAAACGCCTCACCGAGCAGCGCGCTCTGCTTCGTGAGCAGGAGGCGCATTCGCGCAAGCTCGCACTCGTGGCCGCGCGCACGGACAATGCCGTCGTGGTCACGGATGCCCAGGGCCGCATTGAATGGGTGAATGAGGGATTCACCCGGATGACTGGCTGGCAGGCGGACGAAGTCATGGGACGCACGCCGGGCTCTGTTCTCCAGGGAGCTGACACTGATCCCATCACCGTCGCCTACATGCGCAAGTGCCTGCGGGAAAAGAAAAGCTTCCGCACCGAGGTGCTGAACTACCACCGCTCCGGCCATAAATACTGGACGGCTCTGGAGGTGCAGCCCATTCTCGATGAATCGGGTGAGGTGGTGAACTTCATGGCCATCGAAAGCGACATCACCGTCCGCCGTTATGATGAGCAGCGCCGCGCACTCCAGTTCTCCGCCAGCCGCATCCTCGCTGAGGCAGACGGCATGAGTCTGGCGGCGGCGAAGATCATTCAGATGATCTGCATCAAGCTCGGCTGGACCGCAGGTGGCATGTGGATGCTCGACACCAACCTCAAAGAACTGCGCCTCGCAGAGCTGTGGCATCATCCCGAGCGCGATCTCACGGAATTCGTCAAACTCAGCCGTGAACTCACCTTCACTTTGGGTGCCGGCCTGCCAGGTCTGGTTTGGCAAACTGGCCAGAGCCAATGGCTCCGAGACTTCGCCTCACAACCGGAGACTTTTGCACGCGCCACCGCCGCTGCTGCGTGTGAGCTGCATGGGGCGATCGCGTTTCCCATCGTCGCACGCGGAGAGACCATTGGCGTCTTCGAGTTGTTCAGCGCCGAGATCGCCGATCCTGATGAGGCGCTGCTGCAAGCGCTCGGCGGCATCGGCAATCAGATGGGCCAGTTCATCGAGCGCAAGTCCACGGAGAATCTGCTCTGGCAGACGAACGCCCTGCAAAAAGCCATCCTCGAAAGTGCCAACCACACCATCATTTCCTCCACTCCAGATGGCCTCATCGCCACCTTCAACCGCGCTGCTGAACAAAAGCTGGGCTACACCGCCGAGGAGATGATCGGCAAGCAAACACCCGCCATCATTCATCTGCCGGAGGAGATCATCGCTCGCTCCCGCGAACTCTCCATCGAGCTGGGACATGAAATTCAGCCTGGATTCGAGACCTTCGTGGCAAAGGCCACCAT
>CAXNGR010000557.1:0-3799 GCA_964201265.1 Verrucomicrobiaceae bacterium | reverse complement strand
TCATCGGTCCTGAAGCCCACATCATGCCGGGTTCGATCATCGAGAGCGCAGCTTACATCGACCGTCAGGCGACCGTTCGTGGCAGTTGGATCGGGCCGAAAACTTATGTCGGGGCCATGACTGAGGTCTCGCACTCCTTTGCCTGGGGCAGCGGCTTGGAAAACTGGCGTCTGGGTTCCTTCCTCGAAGTTACCGATGACTTCCTGCTCGCCAGCCTGAAGCATCAACCTTTTGGCGGTGCGCGCAGTGGCTGGTTCTCGCGTCTGCTTGCGCTGCTCATCATGATGGTGTTCGCACCTCTCGCCTTGCTGCACATGACTTGGTCACGCCTTGTTCGTCAAAGGGCAGCCTTCACTCGTGCTCAGGTCATCCTGCCTCCACCGGGCACGCAGGATCGCTACACACGCACCGTGGGTCTGCACGCGCTGAATGGCCACAGTGGCCTCTTTGCCCGATGGCCGCAGCTTTGGCGTGTGTGGCTCGGAGACATGCATCTGGTGGGAAACCGCCCGCTCACACCGGCTGCTGCCGCATTGCTCGGAGATGAATTCGAGCAGCTCTGGCTCGCCTCACCTGCCGGTGTCTTTTCTCTGGCCGACGCCGCCGAAGACGGACTCCACGATGCTGAATCCAGCCTCGCTCACGCCGCCTACTACAGCGTCCATCGCAGCTTTCGCCTGAACCTGCGCATCCTCCTGCGCTGCATGCCCCGCTTTTTGAGTCTTCGCCGCTCAAACGACACCCACATCATCCCCCACTCATCCACCAACACCCCAGCCTACGCTTAATCCATGAACACCACCGCCATCACCGCCCCCGCCGAACTCTGCTCCACCACCTCCCGTCAGTGGAAAGAACGTGTCATCCAAAACATCGCTACACCGCAGAACGAGGTCAGCATCGACCTCTCGAACACGCGCTTCATCGACAGCTCCGGCCTCGGTGTCCTGCTCTCATTGAACAAGACTCTGCGTGCCCAGGGCGGCATCCTGAAGCTGCTGAATCCCTCCAATGCCGTGGCACAGCTCATCGAGCTGACACGCCTCCATCGCGTGTTTGAAATCGTTCACGCCTGATTCATTGCATGAAGCTCACCAGCCAGCCCATCGAAGGACTTCGCATTGACTTTCCAGCCACACTGGACGCTGCCCGCGAAGCCGTTTGCGAGATCATTGGCTGGCTGGAGTCACATCACCACGAGCGTGACGAATGCATGACTTGGGAACTCGTGCTCACCGAGGCCGCGACGAACGCCGTCACTCACAGCCCAAGTGAACAAGCGCTGCGAATCGAAGCCAATTGCAGCTCTAGGCACACTCAGATCCGCCTCACCGACCACAGCGAAGGCTTTGAATGGCCGGAAGTCGTGTGTCTGCCAAAAGATGAAGAAAACGAGAACGGGCGAGGCCTCTTCATCATCCAAAGCCTCACCGATCATTGTAGCTACCTGCGTGGACGCGGGGAAAACGTGCTGGATCTCCAGCGCCAGCGCAAGAGCACGCCACCACCGACAGAGGATCTGGCCGCCACGCTTGATCTCATGACCGCAGAGGTCTCCTCATGCTACGAGACGCTCGCCAACATCTTCCGCCTCTGCGCAGAAGCCGCGCGCGATGTTTCATCTGAAGAGCTGGCCTCGAACTGGCTCCGGCAGTTGCTCGTGATCTCCGGCGCAGACTTTCTCGCGCTTCGCATGTTGACGCCGGATGGCGCCCAGCTCGAAGACATCGCCACCGTTCCCGGCAGCGTCTTTTCCACGCCCTTCATGGATCTGAACCGTGCCGATCTCATCGAATCCCGTGCCGTCACCTTGCGCCAGGATCAGTGGTTTGACGGCAGCAGTGCCTTCCATCAGGACGACCCACTTTCACATCGGAGCAGCGCCATCAGCGGCGTGGCACACCCGCTTGAAATCGGCGGCGAGGTGATCGGTGTGCTCACCGTCGGCGTGTGCAGCGCTCATTGGGAGCCGAAGGCACGCGACATCAATGTCGTGCGCAGCCTTGGCGACTTCCTCGGCACACTGCTGCACAGCCTGCGTCGTCGGGATGAGGCCAATCACTCGCGTCTCATCAAACGCGAGCTCCAGATCGCCGCCGACATCCAGCGTTCTTTGCTTCCTAACGAGCTTCCGCAGAGCACCACGCTGCAATGCGCGGGACATCTCACCACCGCTGGCGAGGTCGGAGGCGATTTCATGGATGGCATCGCGCTTGCCGATGGAGCACGTCTGTTTGTCATCGCCGATGTGATGGGCAAAGGCGTGCCCGCAGCGCTGTTTGCCACCGCTTTCCGCAGTCTGCTGCACTCACATCTCGATCTCGCGGCACAGCCTTGTGAACTGATGAACCGCCTGAACACCTCGCTCTTCGCCGAGCTTGATCGCGCTGAGATGTTCATCACCGTCGAACTCGCCTGGATCAGCGCTGATGGTGCCACACTGCGCACGTGCAGCGCAGGCCACGGACCTCTCCTGCTAACCGATGGCCGCCAAGTCACCGAGATCGGTGCCGACGGCCCTCCGCTTGGCATCACCGTCGATGAGCCTTACGCGCATCAAGAGATCAGTTTGAAAGGCGTCACCCACCTTCTCCTTCATACCGATGGACTGAGCGATTCCACGCTTCCCGAAGACAGCGGCCTTGGTCGTGACAGGCTTCACCAATGGCTGATAAACACCTCAGTTGAGGGGATCGACGCCTGGTCATGCCGTGACACCTTGCGTCAGATGCATCACGACCACCATGACAACGCCCGCGCTCAAGATGACGCGACCTTTGTTATTCTGGGTCGTGAAAATGCCCTGCTTCCATCACCCCGAAACCAAACTCTGACTCATGCCAGCCGATAAACCCATCCTCATCGTCGATGACGAACCACACATCCGCCGCGTCACTGAACTGAGCATGAAACCTCTCGGACGCCGTGTTCTCCTCGCCTCCGATGGGCACGAAGCACTCGCCATCGCTCGCCGTGAAAAACCTTGCGTCATCCTGCTGGACCACATCATGCCCAACATGGACGGCAAGGACGCCTTGTCTGAACTAAAGAACGATCCCGACACTTGCGACGTCCCCGTCGTGATCCTCAGCGCCCGCGGTCAGCTAGCCGTGGGTCAATACAGCGGCTTCGAGACGGCCAGCCTTTTTGTTACCAAACCCTTCAGCCCAACGATGCTCCGCCAGGAGATCCAGCGTCTCATCCAGCCAGCCCTCAGCGCCTGAAGCATCATGAAAGACCATCTTGACCTCTTCATCATGATCGACGCCTGCGGGTGGGAGATCATCAAAACGCGTCCGCAGTTTCTCCAGCATGCCGCGCCGCATCGTCGCAAGCTGGAGAGCGTCTTCGGCTACAGCAGCACCTGTGTGCCCAGCATCCTCAGCGGTCGCTGGCCTGATGAACATCAGAACTGGTGCTACTTCATTCACGATCCAGAGAACTCGCCCTTTGCCTCACTTAGCTGGCTGCGCTGGCTTCCCAAGGCACTCACCAGCCGCCGCATCGTCCGCCGTCATCTCACGAAGCTCGTGAAGCGCTTTCTTGGCTTCCAGGGCTACTTTGACCTCTACAACATCCCTTTCCAGCGCATCCACCTCTACGACTTCACAGAGAAAAAAAGCCCGCTGAAGCCCAAAGGCATGAATCGCGGCGAAAACATCTTTGATCAGCTCGAAGCGCAAAAGGTGCCCTACTTCGTCACCAACCCAGATGTGAGCGAGGAAACCAATCGCGACCGCCTGAACGCCGACATTACCTCCGAGCGCATCCGCTTCGCCTTCCAATACTGGGCCGGCCT
>CAXNGR010000556.1:0-3800 GCA_964201265.1 Verrucomicrobiaceae bacterium | reverse complement strand
CTGATTTAGAAGAGGTGAGAACATAGGCTATGGCGGACGGTTAATTTTTGAACTAGCATTCTCATTTTAACGATCTTTTTAAATTATGCAACAGCAACGATGGTGATGCTGTGTGACAATTTTAACTTTTAATATATTTTCTATAAATCAGCTTTATCTGCCCCCTCTTTATGGACTGGCGCATCATCACTGTTGGAAAGCCCGGCCACGCCTGGGTGAAAGCTGCGCTAGAGCTCTACTGGCAGCGTTTAAAGCATCATGGACGCTTTGAGCACATCGTCATTAAAGAAGGCAGTCAGGCGCAGGTGGAGGCGCAAATGATCACTGCGAGCGAGAATTCCCTGCGTGTGGTGCTTGATGAGCGGGGCAAGCAGTTGCGCAGCGTGGAACTGGCAAAATGGATCGAAAAGCAGCAGATTTCAGCCCGCAAACGCGTGAGCGTGCTGATTGGCGGAGCGGATGGCCATTCGGAATCTTTTCGAGCCAGCGCGGATGTTTGCTGGTCGCTTTCTTCACTCACCCTACAGCACGACATCGCACTAGTGGTGCTGGCCGAGCAGCTTTACCGCGCCCACGCCATTTTGCGTGGGGAACCCTACCATCGGGAGGGATGATGGCCTGCCATTGTCGGTGATGGCGCTTGCTTATAGGCCTGTTTATTGCTGAATTGAGTCTCATTTCGTATCATTTTCGCCTTGTAGAGAATCTAAGGGACGTTAATTTTTAAAAAGTTCTGAATTTAAGCAGCGATGTCTTCCTCCATTCTCAAAAATGTCATTCACCCCAAGGCGCAAACCGCGCCCTTGGAGAAAAAAGCAGGGGAGGAGGAACCTGCACGCCGCACCATCAGCCCGTCCGGTTTTGCCAGCGGGACGAGTCATGATGCCGCCGGATCAGAAACGGAGGACATGGAACTGGTGCTGGGTGCTCTGGTGGAAAACGCCCCCGTGGCCATGGCCATGTTTGACAAGGCCATGCGCTACATGCTGGCCAATCGGCAGTGGATCACTGAGTTTGGCCTCCGGCAAGTCCAGCCGCTCGTGGGCAGGAGCCAGTATGAGATTTTTCCCGGCCTGCACCCTGGCTGGCGTCAGGTCTATGACCGTGCGCTGCAGGGACATATCGTGCGCAGCGAGCATGATGCCTCAAACGCCCCAGACGGGAGTCGTTTGGTTTACCGCTGGGAAGTCCGCCCGTGGCGAAAGAAGCGCGACGCCTCGGTCGGCGGACTGATGGTCACCTGTGAAAAATTCAGCGCGACACAGCCAGCCACAGACGAGGAGGGTACAACCGCTCCGCCTGAAAGCCGTGAACCGGTCTCCACGCTGCCGAAAATTCCACCTTTGATCGAATGCGCCCAGCCCATGCTGATGCTGAACGCGCAGGGAGTGATTCAACGCGCCAACGTGACTGCGGCACGCCTTACCCTCGACCGTGGCATCCAGGAAGGCACGACATGCTTTTGGGATGTTTGGAGTGACGGACGCGACAGCGCCTCGCTGCGCCAGCAGGTGCTCGAAGCACTCGCCGACCTTTCCGCCAACCCGGGCAAGCACTCCGCATTCATCACCACACGCCCGGAACTCTCGGCCGATCCCACCTCTCCATCACGCTGGCTGGTTTCCATCCTGAGCGAGAAGCACCTGGACGATGCGTCTCCATTCTTCCTTCTGATGGGGCTACCCACCCAGGTTGCCGAAAAGTTCACTCAGGTCACGGTCCAGGTGCCGCAGGTGGCTCCTGTGATGCTGCCACCGCAGCCAGATCCGGCCCTTGAGGCGACTGTGAAGCATTTGGAGGAGGAATTACGCCGCGCCAAACAGGAACTGCGCACGCTCGGCGAAGCGCAGCAGGCATTCAGCCGCCGCGAAACCCGGCTGCGTTCCTATCTTGAAGGCGTGCCCTGCGGAATCTTTGTACTCGATGAGCGTGGTGCCCCCCTGTTCCAAAATGAGCGTCTTGCCCAGTTGCTCGGTCGTCCATTTGAAAAAGAGCAGACGGTGGAAGAATGGCTCTCCCACGCCTGCCACACAGATGAGCACCGCCAGCAGGTGGCGCTCGTCTGGCGTGAAAGCGTGTGGCGCCGTCAGCTCACACGTACGCTCTCGCTCGCGACGGCAGACGGCCTGCTCAAGGAGCTTGAATTTCACCCCGCCACACTGCTGGGCGGTGGACTGCTGGTCAGCATTCAAGATGTCACCGAGCACACACGGCACGAGGAGCAGCTCCGCAGCATGGAGGCCAAACTGCGCACCCTGCTCACAGGCAGCCCCGTCGCCGTCGTTTTGACGGACAAGACCGGCGTCATCTTTGAGGTCAACCAGCACGCCGAGAAGCTGCTCGGCCAGGCGAAAGCCGAATTACGGCGCTACCCACTCGATGCCTGGCTTGATCCTGACAGCGCAACTGCCCGGCGTGACGCCTTGCGGCAGTTGGGCAAAAGCGGTCGGCAGGCCGAGGCGCTCGGTGTGCGAGTCAAACGTGCCGACGGCACCTTCTCCAACGCCATCCTGCACCTTTCCACCGTCGCAGACGCTCAGGGGGAGATGCACTGCACCGTCCATTTCCTCCAAGAAGCCCTGCCACCGGCCGCCGTGGCTGAAGCAGTGCTTGCGGCTCCGATTCAAGTCGTATCTCGCCTGCCAGACCTGACGACAACTCGGAAGAGCACCGAACTGCTCCTCACCACCGATGCGAATGGCCGCGTCCGCACCTGGACTGCCCATGCACGTCAAATTTTCGACGTTGAGGAGTCCTCCGCTTTCGGCCGGCCACTCCACCAATTTTTCCGCCCCTCCGACGCCACCGGATTTTTCGCTGATCTCGCCCAGCAGGCGGCCCACCCGCAGCAGTTCGTTGTGCGCCCGTTCTTTGGCGGCAATGGCCTCCGTGGCGAGGTGCCGATCAGCGCTCGAATGCTGGAACAGGGCGGCTGCGAGATCATGACCCAGATCACGGACCGCGTGGCTGCCCCAGCGCCTGCCGCGCCGCCGACAGCGCCCCTGCTGACCGCCGCCGTGCCCCAGGCCTTCAAGGTGGTGTCCGCCTCCAGCCAGCGCTGGCCCGTAGCCGACTTAGAGCGTGAAAAGCTACTGCTCACCGAGACGCATCACCGCATCAAAAACCACCTGCAGATCATCTCCAGTCTGCTGAACATGCAGATCAACGGCGTGAGCGACCAAGACGCGCGCGATGCTCTGCGCTCCAGCCAGAACCGTGTGCGCGCCATCGCCGCGCTGCATCAGCATTTGTATCTGCTCGCCCTGGGCAAAGGAGACACTTTCAGCGACTTCACCCTCAGCCTCGTCGCCCACCTTCGCGAGTGCTATGAGGTGACGGCGGAGCAAATCAGCGTGCGCCTTGAAATCCAGGAAGGCCCCGTGCTACCAGAATGGCTCATGCCGCTGGCCCTCACACTCAATGAAGCGCTCTCCAACAGCTTCGAACACGCCTTCCCCCATGGCCGCCAAGGCCAGATCGTCGCCACACTCAGCTACACGGAGGAAAGCGGCGAACTCACCGTTCGGGATGACGGTGTCGGCCTGCCGACGGAGTTCCATCCCGGCGAAGGCGGCGGCCTTGGGCTGAAAATCCTCGCCGTCTTCGCCGATCAGATGCGCGGCCAGCTTTTTGTTCAAGGCAGCCCTGACTGCGGGACCGAAGTCCGCCTCCGCTTCCCGCTCGTGGTCAATGAAGCGTGATTCATGCACACCACGCCGCTTGACCATTCCTGACGCAGCCGTGACAATGGCGCGTGCATTTCATGCCCATGGCCGCCCTGCGCTCCCTTGCGTTTCTCA
>CAXNGR010000555.1:0-3805 GCA_964201265.1 Verrucomicrobiaceae bacterium | reverse complement strand
GTCAGCACGCAAACCGCGCCCGCCTTCGTCCAAACCGAAAAAACCGACATCCTCGAAGTCGCCGCCGACGCCAAACTCGACATCGCCCTCAAAGTCACCCGCCACGCCGAGTTCACCGACGCTCTAAAATTGAAAGTCCTCGGCCTTATCGCGGACGTCACCAAAGCACCCGAGGCCGACATCGCCGCCAAAGCCGTCGCAGGTCAATTCACTCTCGATGTCAAGACCCTCAAACTCGTCCCCGGAGACTACGGCTTCATCCTCCAAGGCCCCGCCAAGATGAAAATGCGTCGTGGAGTCGAAGAACTCACCGCCGCCGACGCCGACGCCAAAAAAGCCGTCGAAGCTCAAGCGGTCGCCAAAAAGCAGCTCGATGCCGCCAACGCCGACGCCACGCCGAAGAAAGCAGAACTCGTCAAAGCGGCTACCGCCACACTCAAAGCCGCCGATACCGCCAAAGCAACCGCGGACAAGCTCGTCAAAGACCTCACCGCCAAAGCCGCGCCCAAAGAGGCCACGTTCATAGTCTATTCCAATCCCATCCGCATTCGCGTGAAGGAGGTCGCCAAAAAATGAGATCCACCATTCCACTCGTTATTCTGCAGTCGTCATTCGTCATTACCGCAGCGGCGGCTCCCATTGATTACGACACGCAGATCCGGCCTTTCTTGAAGGACAATTGCATCGCCTGTCACAACAAGACCACGACCAAAGGCGGCCTCAACATGGAGACGCCGGAGTTGATGACTAAGGGCGGCGAGACCGACGTGGGCATCATCCCGGGCAAAGGCGCGGAGAGCATCATGTACCAGGCTGCGGCGCACACTTGGGACTCCGAGATGCCCCCGAAGGGCAACAAAGTGGGCGCGGTGAACCTCACCACCCAGCAGCTCGCGCTTTTCAAAGCGTGGATCGATGAGGGCGCGAAAGCCTCGCCGAAACGAGAGGTCATCATTTCCTGGGAACCACTGCCTGCCGGTTTGCAGACCATTTTCGCCATCGCCGTCACATCGCAGGGCGACCTCGCCGCCGCTGCGCGCGCCAATCAAATCAGCATCTACCATCTGCCCACGCAAAGCCTCGTCACCAAGCTCACCGATGAGACCTTGCTCAAATCCGGCCTCTACAAGCAGCCCGGAGTCGCGCATCGCGATGTCGTGCAATCTCTCGCCTTCAGCCCCGATGGAACCCGTCTCGCCACCGGCAGTTTCCGTGAGGTGAAGCTCTGGAAACGTGAATCGAAACCCGCTGCCGCGCCCGTCTCGACGCATCCGAAGTTCACCGCTGTCCAGGAGGCCGACAACACGATCAAGATCACCGAAACCGCCGGTGGAAAGCTCATTGCGCACATCAAGACCGACCTCGTCGGCGAGCAAGCCGTCACGCAGCGCACGCTTGCGGCTTCACGCGCCGTCCTGGAGATCGCTTATCAAAACGAAGCCATCAAAAAGGCCGAGACCGATGCCACCGAGCAGACGAACCGTTTGAAGAAGGCCAACGAACTCGCCGAACTCGCGAAGAAGAGCCTTGAGGACAAAAAGAAGGATCTGAAGACCAAGCAAGATGCTCACGCCGCCGCTGACAAGGCCGCGAAAGACCTCAACGCGCAAATCGTGCAGGCTTCCGCTGGCAAGCCTGATGAAGCCCTCGCCAAAAAGCAGGCGGAGGCTCAAGCCGTTGTCACCAAGGCCACCGCAGACCTCGCCCAAGCCCAGGCTGCTCTCAAAAAAGCCGAGGCCGCTATCGCTGCTGCCGATCCGAAGACGGCTCCTGACCTCATCGAACTCGCCAAAGCGGGTCTCGAAGAGAAAAAGAAGACCGTGAAACCGAAGGAGGATGCCAAAGCCGCCGCAGACAAGGCTTTGAAGGCCATCGCCGATCAAATCGCCGCCGCACCCAAAATGAAGGTGGATGACGCGATGCTCAAAAAGCAGACCGAAGCCAAGGAAAAGGCCGACAAAGCCGCCACGGACCTCAAGCTGGCCCAGGAAAGCCTCACACGTGGCGAGGCCGCCATCACCGACACCGCGAACGAAATCAAACTCGTCACCGAAAACGAGAAGAAGGCCAAACAGACCGTGCTGGATGCCAAGGCACATCTCGAAGTCGTGAAAAAGGAATCCGAGAAAGTGAATGCCGAGCGCGATCTCGCCACTAAGGCGCTCGCCGCCTCCATGAAGAAGGCCAAGGCGCTGCAATTCTCGCCCAACGGCCTCGAATTGATCGCCACCTTCGATGCGGGTCCGCAACTCGCGTGGAGCACCGTCACCGGCAAGCCCATCGTGCCCGGCAGCACTTCCACCACCTGGGTGCTCGAACGTTCCTTCGGCACCGGCGATGGCAAATCACTCATCACCGACCGCGCCAACAGCATCGCCTTCAGCCCCGATGGCAAAACACTCGCCATCGGCAGCGGTGAGCCTTCGCGCAGCGGTGACATCACCTTGTGGGACATCGAAACCGGCAAGCTCACCAAGGATTATGCCGAGCGTCATCTCGACAGCGTCCTGGCGCTCGATTTCACGCCCGATGGCAAGCTCCTCGCCTCCGGCGGAGCCGACAAGGCCGTGCGCATCACCGATTTGAGCACGGGCAAGGTCGTGAAGGTCTTCGAAGGCCACACGCATCATGTGCTGGGCGTTTCCTGGCGTGCGGATGGACGCATGCTCGCCAGCAGCGGCGCGGACAACGTCGTGAAAATCTGGGACTGGACCACCGGCGACCGCCGCAAAAACGTCGATGGCTGGGACAAGGAAGTCACCGGCATCCGCTACCTCGGAGCGGCTGATCAAATCGCCACCAGCGCTGGCGACACCAAGCTCCGCCTCATCACCAGCGATGGCGGCGAGGTGAAAAAACTTCCCGGCTCGACCAGCTTCCTGCAATCCCTCGCGACCAATCGAGCCGGTGATCTCATCCTCGGCGGTGATGAAGACGGCACCGTCCGCGCCTGGGACGTTGCCTCCGCGAAAGAGATCGCGGTGTTCAAGCCCTAACGTGATGACGGGCGTGCGCCCCGTTTGACCAGACACGGCTTGTCTTGACATGATCGCCCGTTCAAGGCTCTCTGATCGAGCGTATGCAACCATCCTACGTCCTCCAAAAAATTCGTGCCGGCGAAACCGTCATCACGGCGAAGTCCTGCTACACCGACCCGGAGTTGGTTGAGATGATCGCCTCATCGGGCTATGACGCGGTGTGGATTTGTCTGGAACACAAGCGCGTGGACGCGTCGATGGTTTACGCTCTCATTCAGGCATGTCGGCTCGGTGGCGCGGATGCGCTGATCCGGGTGAAGCCGTCGAACTACACGGACGTGCTGCATTTGATCGAATATGGAGCCCGTGGAATCATGCTGCCGCGTGTGAAGCATCCCGACGAGGTGCACGAGGTGGTGCGGGCGATGAAGTTTCCGCCGCTCGGGGCGCGTGGCTTTGATGGCATTCATGCGGAGGCGGATTTTGGCCGCATCCCACCTGCGGAGTATCTTGCGAAGGCGAATGACGAGAACTACCTCGTCGTGCAGATCGAGGAGCCGGAGGTCGTGCCGCACATTGATGAGATCGCGGCCATGCCGGGTGTGGATGTGCTGTTTGTCGGCCCTGCCGATCTCACGCTGGGTCTGGGCAAGTTCGGCAAGACCGACGATCCCGAGGTGCGGGCGATTTTGCAAAGCGTGGCTGATGCTTGTGCTCGTCATGGCAAGGTCGCGGCCATTCCCTGCGCGCCGGAGCAGGTGAAGGGTTATCACGACATGGGCTTCCGCTTCTTCAATGTGATCAGTGACTTCCGCTGCGTCTCCACT
>CAXNGR010000554.1:0-3805 GCA_964201265.1 Verrucomicrobiaceae bacterium | reverse complement strand
ATCCGCGCCAACGATCCCGGCGACGGCGCTCCCGGCTCTCCCAAGGCCACGGACATGGCCATGCTCCTCGCACCGCAAACCCTGGCCGCGCCGGACCTCGCCGCCGAGATGGCCAGTGTGCGGCGTGATGTGCTGTCGAAGCCCGTGTCGGAAAAACAAATGCTGCTCGATGCCGGGGCGCTCGATCCCGGCGAAGGCGGTAAAATGGACAGCGGCCTGCTCGACGCGGTGAAAAGCCAGGGCACAGCAACCGCCGCAGGCGCGCGTGTGAAGGGCTTCAGCAATCTCGACGACCTCCTTGGCGGCGGTGGCAAGATGGGCGGCAGCACCGCACCGATCCTGATGCCGACGGATCTGCTCTTCGACTACGGTAGCGATCAACTGGCCGAAGGTGCCCGCCTCAGCCTCATGAAGCTCGGTTTCCTCATCCAAAAGAACCCGGACTCGCTCTTCATCATCGAAGGCCACACCGACAGCTTCGGCGGAGAGGATTTCAATCTCGAGCTCAGCATCCGCCGTGCGAACGCGGTGGTTTCATGGCTTCGGGAGTCGCTCGGACTTGGCAGTGATCGCATTCAGGCCATGGGCATGGGTAAAGCGAAGCCGATCGTCAGCGTCGCTGGCACAGTGGAGGAGCAGGGCCTGAATCGCCGCGTGGAGATCAAGGTTCGGCCGAAAAAGTAATCATCCCTTTCACCTTCGCAGCACGCATGCCGGTCAAATCCGTGTTTCTGCATCTCACAAGGCTCTGGCTGAGCGGCGGTCGCTGGGTGGTGATGCTTGCGGGTTTGGTATTCTTCGTCTGGTGTTCTGTGCGAGCGTTTCAGCGGCAAAGCGAGGCCGGAGCCGAGATGCACGAGCAGGAACGCATGTATCTGAATGCCGCCATTGAGACGCGGCATGATCTGACGCCGGACTTTTCCAAGGGAGTCTCCAAGCCTCTGAACGACTGGCTGCCACATCGCACCGATGGTGTGGTGCGGCCGATGTGGCCCTGGCTCGCTGCGTGGAGTATCTCGGCGGACCATCTGCCTGCATCGGCTAGCTTGAGAGCTGAGGATCACCAAGTGCTGCGCTCGGGCAAGCGCTGGCTTTTTGGCCTGAGTCTGGGATTCCTGCTGATGCTTGGCTTGGCGGCGGCACGCGCCTTTTCAGTGCCTGCGGCCTTGCTGACGATCCTGACGATCGGTTTTGGGGTGCTGCTGCCGTCATCAAACGAGTTTTTGCCGGATGGGCTGTTTCATCTCCTGTTTCTGCTCGTCTGGGTGTGCTGCATCGCCGCGTTGAAGCGTAATTCGCTCTGGCTGTACGGCATGATCGGCTTTTTTTCCGCGCTGGCGAATCTCACCCTGCCTACCGCGACAACGCTGGTGCTCGTCTTCATTTTTGTCAGTACCCTGCGCTGGTTGTGGGGGCTGATCGTGGCGAACTGGTTTCAGGAAGACCGCACCACGCTCTGGGTGTGGCGGAATCACTGGCTGGGCATGATTTTGCTCGTGGTCTGCCACCTGATCACTGTGGGGCCGATGCTCGCGCACTCCAAGGAGAAGCTGGGCGCCGCCGCCCCCTTCTTCTGGCGCTGGTTTGATGACGAAAACGCCCTGCGGCAGTGGACGGCGACGCATCAAACCCGCGAGTCCTTGCTGGCCGTGCCAGCGGGTGAGCTGCCGAGTTACGCGAACTATCTCGAATCCCATGCCTCGGACGCGGTGAGTGAGCGGCTGAGCCAGGGCGGTCTGAAAATGATCGAGGCCTTGCTGCAATGGCCCTGGAGTCTTGATTCGCTGCCGCACGAGCGCGGCGTCTTCGTAGCCGTGCTCACGGCGGTGCTGATGATGCTGATGCTCATCGTGTGGTTTGTGGCACCGCGCGCCGCGCATGCTGGGCAGGCGCTGCATCCAGAGACGGCACCGCTGGTGTTTTTCACGGTGTTGGCCTTTATCGTCTGCGCACTGGATTTTGGCTGGGACATGCCCGTTTTCACCTGGGGTAGCCGCCATCTCGCGCTGTATCCGCCCCTGGTGCTCAGCCTGC
The DNA here is from genome assembly GCA_964201265.1 of Verrucomicrobiaceae bacterium. Lineage (GTDB taxonomy): Bacteria > Verrucomicrobiota > Verrucomicrobiia > Verrucomicrobiales > Verrucomicrobiaceae > Prosthecobacter. The sequence continues at coordinate 1,771 of CAXNGR010000554.1, read as the reverse complement.
TCTGGGCCAGTGAGGCGCTGGTGCAGCGTGCCCGGCGGCGGCAGATGCGGCTGCCGATTTTCGTGATGTATGAGACGATTCTATGGGCGCTCTGCGTCTTGGCGGTGCTGCGGGTGATCGCGGTCTTGCAGCCCGCCTCTTTCACGGCATGAATGCGCCCCCCGATTCATGGCCGCCCCCAAACACCGTTTCATCCTCTGCTTCGACTTCGACGGCACTCTTGTGCATCCAGAGAGCGATCCGGTGTATCATCCCGGTTTCGGGCAGATGATTAAGGTGCTGCGCGGCCAAGGTGCTGCGTGGGTCATCAACACCGGGCGCAGTTTGAGCCAGACGCTGCAAGGACTTGCGCAATACGGCATTTTTTCGGAACCAGACTTCATCATCGCTCAGGAGTGCGACATCTATAAGCCCGGCTTCTTCAGCCGCTGGACGGATTACGGCTCCTGGAACCGTTTGGCCCGTCGTGCGCAGGAGCGCTTCGTTAAAGATCACCAGCCCTCGTTTCAAGCCATCAAGCAAATGGTCGAGACGCAGACGCACGCTTCCTTTATCTCGGGTGGAGAGGGAGAGATGGGCATCGTCGGCACCACGGATGCCGAACTCGACGGCATCTGCGCCTACATCGACTCGCATGCTCGGCAGTTCCCAGACATCGGCTACCATCGCAACGGCATCTACCTGCGCTTCTCCCACAGCGGTTACAGCAAAGGCACTGCGCTAAGCGAGCTGGCGCGCCTGCTTGGCCTTGATGCGTCTGCCTGCTTCGCTGCTGGCGACAATTTCAACGACCTCAGCATGCTCGACCCGCGCCACGCCCGCATGATCGCCTGCCCGGTCAACGCGCTCAATCCCGTGAAGCTGATCGTGCAATCTTATGGCGGCTTCATCGCCACGCGCCCCGCTAGCGAGGGGATGATGGAGGCGCTGACGCACTTCTTCGGCGGCGCTCCGGCTCCGACGGCCTGATTTCACCCCGCAAACCGGCCCGTGTCCAGAAAGCGCCGCACGGTGCGCATCACGACCGGTCTGAACAGCACCGTGAGATGATTCACCGGCAACACGATGAAATCCGCCTGCCCTTCAACCTGCCCGCCTTGGGTGGAAACGATGCCATCGTGCTCCTCGCCCAGCACATGGCCGAACAACCGCAGCGTGCCCTTGTTTCCCATCAGCACGCCAGTTTCAGGCGGCAGCGGGCCGAGCGCCTTCGGCGTGTGGTGCGGTTCCGTGCCCAGTTCATCCACCACCGGCCCCAGCACCCAGCGCGGCCAGCCCAGCGGCCTCACCATGTCGATGATCTCACTGCCCTGGTTCGGCGGCACAAGCAAAACGGCTCGTCCCAGTGGAAACGCCGGATCACGCCGCGCCGCCCACGCCCGAAACACGATGCCGCCGAGTGAATGCGTCACAAAATGCACCCGCGAACCCGCTTCCAGCTCCAGTTCTGCCAATCCCGGCTCAATGTGCCGCTCCACCGCCTCCGCAATCGACACACTGCGCGACGGATAGCCGATGAACCGTACATGATAACCACAAAACCTCAGCCACGCTCCCACGACCCACATGCTGCGCGGCGTTCGCCCGAGTCCATGAATGAGGACGACGGTGTCGGTCGGGGCTGAGCTGGCAGCGGGCATGTTTCAAGCGAATGGGGAGGATTGGCTGCCGAGGAGGGTATCCGCGCTCCTTTATTCGGCCCAGGCCTCGCGGATGAGGCGGAGAAAGTTGCCGTGCATGATGTTGGCGATGTCTTCGGGCTTGTAACCGC
>CAXNGR010000553.1:0-3806 GCA_964201265.1 Verrucomicrobiaceae bacterium | reverse complement strand
CCTCGAAAATTCCGTCGTGTTCTTCTCAAACTCAGCGGTGAAGCGCTGAGACAACCGGGAAGTACGGACAACATCTCCCCGCCCATCGTCGAGGACATGGCGGCACAGATCAAAGCGGCGCATCAGACCGGCCTCGAAATCGCCCTCGTCGTGGGCGGCGGCAACTTTTGGCGCGGCGTGACGGCCAGCAACAAGGGCATGGAGCGTGCCACGGCGGATTACATGGGCATGCTGGCCACGGTGATGAACTCGCTGGCTTTGCAAAGCATGCTGGAGGCCATGGACGTGCCGACCCGCGTGCAAAGCGCGATCAAGATGGACAATGTGGCCGAGCCCTTTGTGCGCCGCAAAGCCATGCGCCATCTCGAGCTGGGTCGCGTGGTGATCTTCGCCGCCGGCACGGGCAATCCGTTCTTTTCCACCGACACCACCGCCGCGCTGCGCGCCAGCGAGGTGAATGCCGAGATCGTGCTCAAGGCGACGAAGGTCGATGGCATCTACGATTCGGATCCCGCCAAGAACCCGAACGCGGTGAAGTTTGACCGCATCAGCTTCCACGAGTGCCTGACACGTCAGCTCAAGGTGATGGACTCCACCGCCTTCTCCCTCTGCATGGAAAACAACATGCCCATCGGCGTTTTCAGCATGAACGAGCCGGACAACATCCGCCGCGCGCTCGTCGGCGAGTATATCGGCACGATGGTCGATGCCAAAGGCTGAGCAAATTTCCAACCTGAAACTGATATGGACCCTGAATTGACGATGATGGAGGCCGACGAGGCCATGACAAAGGCGGTCGAGCACGCCATCCACGAATTTGCCACCGTGCGCACGGGCAAGGCCAACCCTACGCTGGTCGAAAACATGGACGTGCATGTGATGAGCTACGGCAGCCACATGAAGCTGAAGCAGCTTGCCATGATCACCACGCCGGACGCGCGTCTGATCCGCATTGAGCCGTTTGATTCCTCCACGCTCCAAGACATCGACCGCGCGATCCGTGAGTCGCGTCTCGGCCTGAACGGCAGCATTGAGGGCAAGGTCATCCGCCTGCCGATTCCGTCTCTCACCACCGAACGCCGCGAGCAGATGGTGAAGATGTGCAAGACCCTCGGCGAAGACGCCCGCGTGCGCGTGCGCTCCGCTCGTCGTGATGCCCTGGAAGCCATCAAGAAGGGCGAGAAGGACGGCCACATCACCGAAGATGACCTCCACCGCATGGAGAAGGAAATTCAGACCATGACCGACAAGAAGATCGCCGAGATCGACCAGCATGTGGCCTCAAAGGAGAAGGAGATCATGACGGTCTAGGCTAACGCCTGTTCCAGGTTCGGTGTTCCAGGTTCAAAGTTCCGAACCGCCAAGCCCCGGCCTTGAACCTTGAACTCAGAACCTTGAACCTGACTTGTGTTCCCCGCCCGCGACTACCTCGATCTCACCCACACGAAGCATGGCATCCTGTTCCCGGATGACTCGCCGGTGTGGGCGGCGCTGACGCGGATTGAGTCGTACCTCGAGTTCCGGCTGCAGCGCGAGATTCGCACGCAGGTGCCGCCGGGAGCGTTCATTGGCGAGGATGTGTTCATTGATGAGGGCACCACGCTGGAACCGGGCGTGGTGATCAAAGGCCCGGCCTGGATCGGGCGGAACTGCCAGCTCCGCGCCGGCTGCTACATCCGCGAGAACGTCATCATCGGTGATGGCTGCGTGCTCGGAAACTCGTGTGAGTTCAAAAACTGCGTCATCTTCGACGGTTGCGAGGTTCCGCATTACAACTATGTGGGCGACTCCATCCTCGGCCATAAGGCGCATCTGGCCGCAGGTGTGATCCTTTCCAACGTGCGGCTGGACCGCCTCGAAGTCACCGTCAAGACCGACACGGACATCCTGCCCACCGGCCTGCGGAAATTCGGTGCCATCGTCGGCGATTACGCCGAGATCGGCTGCAACAGCGTGATCAGCCCCGGCAGCATCATCGGCCGCCGCAGCATTCTTTATCCACTGAGCCACTTCAGCGGCGTCCTCGGGGCTGATTTGATGCTCAAAACAAGGCAGACGCAGCAGGTGGTGAAGCGGAAGAAGTAAAGCAGGGTGAATACATCTTGCCGGGCGGCGTCAGATTGGACTCCACGCCCATGAATGCCCGCTTCCGCTCCCTTTTCGCTGTCACCGCGTTTCTTCCCCTGGCCAGTTGTGAAAAGCCGGTGCCGCCCGCCGTCAGTGTCACCTCCGAGGCCGTTCCCTACAACGTCGCCACCGAGAGCCAACTCGCTGAGGCCCGCGATGCCTTGCAGCGCCAGGCATTGGAGATCGAGACGAAGACCGCACTGATGGACAAGCAGCTCGCCGACATGGAGCAGGCGCTCAAAGATCGTGAGAATGCCGAGCTGCGCGGCTCTTTGGAGGCTTTGAGGCAGCAGAACGAAGCTCTGCGCGCTCAAGCAGACACCGCACGGCGGCAGAGCAATGCCGTCACGCAGCGCATCGCCATCACAACGCCTCGTGTGAACGTGACACCGCAGGTTTCAGCCCCGCGTGATCACTCGCTTTTTTATGATCAGCTCGCACCCTATGGCCGCTGGATGGATGTGAGCGGCTACGGCTACTGCTGGCGGCCCACCATCACCACAGCGCGCTGGCGGCCGTATGTGGATGGCTGCTGGGTGTGGTCGTCCATGGGCTGGACCTGGCAGTCCAACGAACCCTTTGGCTGGGCCACCTATCACTATGGCCGCTGGGTGAATCTCTCGCGCCACGGCTGGGTCTGGGTGCCCGGCAGCGAATGGGCGCCCGCCTGGGTCTCCTGGCGTCAGAGCCGCGATCACGTCGGCTGGGCACCGCTGCCACCGGATCGTGGGTCCATCAGCGGTGTGTATCGTGACTGCGACACGCAGTACAACCTCGGTCCGTCCAGCTACACCTTCATCACCACGAATCATTTCGTGCAGCCGAGCTACACCACCTACTGCGCCCCCGTGACGCAAAACACGACGATCTTCCAGAGCAGCGTGAACGTCACTCAAATCGTCCGCTGCGACGACCAGCCCCGTCGCGGCATGTTTCAGCATCACGGTGGCCCGCCGCGTGCCCAGATGGAACGGGATTGCGCCCGTCCCGTGCCCCAGATCCAGGTGCAGTCGATTGCGGCCAGCGAAATCCCGAGGTCACGCCCCGGCCATCGCCGCCCTGAAGCCTTGGCACAGCCAGTCATGGTCGAACTCCCGCTGCTGAGAGCCGACGCACCTGCCATGCGTCCGCAAATGGCCGAACGCGTCGAAAAACCAAGACGGGTGGATGCTTTTGAAGGCGTCCCCCAGCGCGTCGCGACCGAGATTCGTGAAACGATCGCCGCAGAAAAACTCACCGCCGCTGTGCAGCAGCAGGTGGCTGTGATTGAAGCCTCAGCACCACCCGTCATCGTCCAAACGGTGGAAACACCTGCTACCGTTGTTAGTGCGCCAGTGGTCGAGCCAGTCTCTTCGGAAACCGTGCGTCCTGCCATGGCCATTGAGGACAAGCCGATGACCCAGCCTGCGGCACCTGTCGCAGCCGCAGAAACCAGCGTCACACCCGGGCAGCCCGCCACACCGCCGGTATCAGCAGTTGCGGATCAGCCAGCGGCCACAGCCCCATCGACTCCTCCCGTGGTCACAGCGGCAGAGCCAGAAAAAACGCCTCCAACTACCGTGGTGATGCCTGCGGAGCCTGTGATTCCAGCTCCAACCGTTACCGTGGAAGCCACACGGCCCACCGTTACGGTCGTTCCCGGCGAAATTCCCTCCTCTCAGCCACCCGTGTTGCAAACC
>CAXNGR010000552.1:0-3810 GCA_964201265.1 Verrucomicrobiaceae bacterium | reverse complement strand
CGGCAAGAGAATGGGGTGAGGGATGGGCGCGTGTTGGCATGCTGGCAAAAGCTTGTCGTAAGCAGGACATGAGCCAAACAGTTTTATTGCCACAATTCAGCCGGTGCTCATGCGGCAGCAGAAAGCAACGGGGCAAAAACTCACCTCTCCTCCACCCAGCCCGGCGCGGGATAGCTGCCGAGCGTTTTGACCTGCGCGGCGTGCTGCTCCAGGGCGCTGACGGCCTGCTGGATGGCGGGATCGGAGTGGTGGCCGCTGATTTCGAGGAAGAAGCGGGCCTGGGTGCCGCAGGGCGTGGGGCGGTTCTCGATCTGGCGGACGTTGATGTTCCGCGTGGCGAAGATTTGCAGCACTTCCATCAAGGCACCGACGCGATCCTTGGAATGGATCATGAGCATGGTGTTGTCGTTGCCGGAGGGTGGGCCGGAGCGGCGACCGAGGATGATGAAGCGGGTCTGCGTGGCGTACTCACGCGGCGAGGTGGCGATGACGCGCAGGTCGTGCAACTCGGCGCTCAAAGGCGTGCCCAGGGCGGCGATGGCGGGATTCTGCGCGGCGAGCGTGGCAGCAGCGCTGGAACTGGCGGACTCGATGAGCTGTGCGGCGGGAAAAGCCTGCGCGAGCCAGGGACGGCAGCGTGCGAGCATCTGTGCGCGGCCATGGATCTCGGTGATGGTGCCGTTCGGACCCTGCGCCATGACGGCGGCATCGGCCTTCCACAAAATCTCGGCGTAGATCTGCAAGGTGCTGTCGGCGAGATGATCGAGCGTGTGATGCACGGCGCCTTCGGTGGAGTGCTCGATGGGCAGCACGCCGTAGTCGGCCGTCTGCGCGGCGACTCGGCCAAACACGCTCTCGGTGGTGACTTCGGCGAGGTATTCGACGCAGTGGCCGAACTTGTTCACCGCCGCCTGATGCGTCCATGAGCCGGTGGGGCCGAGGTAGGCGATCTTGAGGCTGTCTTCCAAGGCGAGCGCGGCGCTCATGATCTCGCGGTAGATGGCGCGGATGGCACGCTCGGTGAGACGGCCGTTTTGAGCGCGGTTGATCTCGGCGAGCTTGCGCAGGAGCTGGTCCTCACGCCCCGGCACATAGATGTCGAGGTCGTCCTTGCGTTTGATCTCGCCGACGGCATGCACCAGCTCGGCGCGCTCGTTCAGCAGGCGAAGAAGCTGTTGATCGATGCTGTCGATCTTTTGGCGGACTTCATCAAGGGACATGGCCGCAGAGGAGGGAAGGGGTTTAGGATTCCTCGGCAGCCGGTTCTTCAGCGGCGGCCACCGGGGCCAGGGAAAGCTGGTGTTCCTGCGGTTGATCGGCGGCGGTCGGGCCTTCTTCCGCCGTGGGCAGCTTCACGCGCCGCAGTTCGGAGGCGTTGGGCATGTCGTCGAGGCTGCGCACACCGAAGTGATCGAGGAAGGCCTCGGTGGTGCCGTAGAGCAGGGGGCGGCCGGGGAGATCGGCACGGCCTTCGATTTTCATCAAGCCGCGGTCGATGAGCTGCTGCACCATCGCATCCACTGAAACGCCGCGCACGGCTTCGATGCCTGCTTTGGTGATCGGCTGGCGGTAGGCCACGATGGCGAGTGTTTCGAGCGCGGGCTGGCTGAGGCGCTGCACCTTCTTGCCAGGATAAAGCGCACGGCACCACTCGGCATACTGGCCACGGGCGGCGATGCGCCAGCCGTTGGCACGCTCGACGAGGGTGAAGGAGTGCTTCTCGGCCTCGTAGCGGGCGATCAGTTCGTCCAGGATCGCGCGCACTTGCTCCTCGGTCGTAGCCGCCAGCGGAGCCACCCACTCAGGGATCACAACGTCCTCGCTCGCCGACTCCACGATGTCCTTGGCTGTGTCTTTGACGGCGGCGCACATCTGCGGCACACCCAGGGGCTCCTGGGTGGCAAAAAGAAGGGCTTCGACAATCGAGATCAGTTCCATGACGCGGGCGGGCAACCTCAAGCGAGCCAGAAGGGCGAGTCAAGCCGGGGAACACACTTCACCGGCCCGGGGCCGCCGCATTCCTTTGCCGCTGTTCTTGACACCCCCGCACCGTCCACGCTCTGATGGAGCGCATGGCCCTGCGTCTGGACACCGCCGTCATCCGTGGCGAAATCGACAACACCACCCGTGGAAACGTACGGGGGAAGCTCTGGCTCGTTGGTCGGGCGGAACCGGTCGTACTCGACCTGCGTGGTGATGCCTGGCGAGATGTCGCGGGCAGCAGGATCACCTTCACCAATCCCCTGCCGGAGCCGCAGGCTGCTGCCGCCGCGTTGCACCCGAAGCAGAAAGGTTACGTCGGGGACATCACCGCCTCGCAGAAGGTGAAGATCGAGGGGGAGAACGAGGATTTGGATGGCCTGTTCGATGAAGACGATGAAACAGAGGCCGCGTCAGAATGGCGAAACTCGCTTTATGTGGAGTGGTTCTCCGAGGAAAACGGACGCGTGTTCATTGAGAGCACCGACTTTGAGATCAGCGTCTCTGAATGGCTGTGGGAGATGGACGCGGCCACCGAGGAGGCGCAGAAGATGACCAACCTGCACACGATGCGCGGCTGGCTGGCGGGCATCATTCAACGTCCTGAGCCAAAGAATGACGATGAAGACGAGGATTTTGACGACAGCGAGGAGTCCTGGGAAGCGTCCCTCAAACAGTCCGATCGCCTGAGCGACGCGCACATGGAGGCACTGGAAAAATACGGCATGGACGGTCTGGACGATGACCGCGTGTCCTTCGTGATGGGCTGGGACCACATGCTCGGCGGCGGTGAGGGTGAATCCGAGGTGGCTGACGATGGCGAGGCATGGAAAGGCGAGCCTGACGCGAGCGATCCCCAAGAGTTTGACGAGGAGGGCTTCGACCAGTGGCTTGAAGAAGAGGAGACCAAGGAGCAGCATCCGTTGCAAAAACGGGCGCACGATTTCGTCATCCGCCTGATGACCGAGATCGACGAAGAGCGGGAAGAAAACGCTGAGTTCAGCGATGGGGACACGGCGTTGGATCGCTTCATCCGCAACACGATGAACATCAGCGGCAAGCTGGCCGGGGCGCTCGGCATGCGCGGCTTTGCTGGTTCCAGGAACAAAGGCTACACGCTCGCCATCCTGCGCCGCTGCCTGAACTGGGCCAACGAGGCGCTCTCCGCCCTCAATGAGCTGGTGGAATCGCCCGCCTGGCAGGAGCGGCTGGATTTGCTCGCCGAGTTCCGAGCGGAGTTGTTCGCGCTGCGAGATGGGATGACCGATTTGCGCAGGGAGCTGCGGGGGAAGTAGCGAAGGGCGACTCTTGGCTGCTTGGTCCGTGTAGAAGCGGGAAAGAAGTCAGATGTCAGATGTCAGATGTCAGAAGTTGTGCTGCCGTAGGCGACACTTCTCACCTTTCACCTCTGACTTCTCACGCCGGGAGGCTGCTAAGCGGAGCGCAGCGACTTCCACGGCTCTTCTTCGCTGTGATCCACGAGGCCCGGCTCATCCGCCTTTGCGGGGGAAAGGATCGCGAGGAAGACGAGCATTTCATCGCCCACATTCCAGGTGCCGTGAATTTCGCCCATCGGGATGAAGGCCATGTCTCCCGGACCGAGGATTTTCTTCTGCTGGCCGACCCACTGCTCCGCCTTGCCGGAAATGATGTAGATCATCTCCTCTCGTGTCGGGTGCGAGTGGAAGGGATGGCTGCGGCCCGGCTCCATGTTCGCGCGCACCATCATGAGGTGCTCGTTATTCACGATGTCGCTGCGGCAGAGCCACTCTTCGAGCGTCCACGGGGACTGGTAATCGACTTTTTCAGCGGCGGTGACGAAACGGCGGT
>CAXNGR010000551.1:0-3813 GCA_964201265.1 Verrucomicrobiaceae bacterium | reverse complement strand
CCGGCCAAACATGCCCTCAAAAATCTCACCCACGCCCGGTATTGCACGAATCTCAGCGATGGCTGGCAGCGGAACGCCGGGATAAGCGATGCTCCAGCGCATGAGCAACATCAGGAAGAATCCAAACAGCAAAAAGATCAGGCCGGTGACGCCATACTGGATGCCGATGGTCTTGTGGTCGGTGGACCAGACGTACTTCCTCAGGAAGCCGGGCTCATGGTGGTCGTGCGCATGATGGTCATGCGCGTGTTCGTGGGAGGTGGCGGCGGCGCTCATGGGATCGTTCTAAGTTCAGAGTTCTAGGTTCAAAGTTGAAAGGCCTGCGTGAAGTCGAACTCGAAATCAGCGGTGGCCTTGCCATCACGTACAGTGATGGTCTGGGACAAATTTTGGGCAAATTGCGGATGCCAAGCCTCGACGACGTAATCGCCATCGGCCAGAGCATGGCTGATCTCGTAACTTCCGTCAGCGGCGGAGACGGCAGCGTGAATGCCTTCATGAACAAACACCCACGCGTTCATCCAACGATGAACGTCACATTCAAGGCGGTAGATGCCAGGTGTGTTGAAAGACCTCACATTTTCATCGCCACGTGAGGGCTGGCCGATGTTGTCGATGTTTTGCCCCTTACCACGTGTCCCAGCCACGTGGCGGGCGATGCGGATGTTGTGGAAGGTGAGATCGCTGTTGCGAAAGCGCACGTTCTGTCCCGGCTGGATCGCCAGCGTGTGCGGAGCGAACTCACACCTCGTCTGGTCAATGAGAGGAGCAACTTCAGGAAGATTGCTGGCACGCTGCGAGCCGCGCACTGTGATCACCGCGTCGGCCAAAGCACCGTCCGCTGTCACTCGCCAAGTCGAATCAACGATCTCGCCATGGCCGGTACAAAAAGGATTGCCGCCGACATCGACGAGCTTGCGCAGAGCCGTTGTATCTGCGCCTTTGAGCATGACCTTGCCGGTGATGCTTGATTTGGTGGCAATTTCGACCGCAGGACTCAGCGGCGCGGATGCGAGCTGGGAGGCAGAATCTGCCACTTTTCCGCAGGCGGATGTGCTGAGGGTCATCAGGACAAATGCGCCTTTGAATCCAGCTTCCACGCTTCCTCGCATCACTGCCACCCAAGACTCGCTACTTCCAAGAGCAGAAGTAGGAGGAAGAGTAGGAGGAAGATGTCGCGTGGCGGGCATGTGGCGAATTACTTGGCCGGTGCGGCTGCCGCAGTGGCTCCAGGGCCTGCGGGTATCTCGCCGGGCACGTTTTTGTCAGCAAAGGGCTTCAATTCGGCCTCGGTCCACTGCGTGGCACGCTTTTCCTCGTCGCGGACTTTCTGCACCATCTCTTTGGTGACCATGGTGCCTTCGTTGCCCCAGGTGTTGCGGATGTAAGTCAGCACATTGGCGAGATCCTGGGAGGACATCGCCGCGCCGAATGCCTGCATCCCTCCGGGGGTATTGTAACCCTGGCCTTTGACAGTGATAGCACCAACGAGGCCGTGCTGAACCACGCGCACGAGGCGCTCGGTGCCGCCATTGACCCACTCAGAACCTGCAAGAGGCGGGAATTGTCCGGGAATACCACCGCCGTTGCCCTGATGGCAGCCGCCGCAGACGGCATAACCACTCGCGCCTTTTTTCATGGCAAGAGCAAAGGGATCAAGCGCTGCGCCTGCATCACCCGCTCCTGGACGTGGGTCGCCACCACCAGAACTGGCCACTGAGAACGGATTACTGACATCGAAGCTCCAGCCACCAGCCATCGGACCGAGCTGGCCGCCGGCGATGATGGCGACGAGCATCAGCAAAAACACAACCCACAGCGGTGCGGGCTGGCTTTCGGGGGGAAGATCGGCCTTCTCGCGCTTCACGGCGGAGTGAAGGCGATCAAGGTCAGTGCTGTCGGGATGGGCGGGGGCGCTCATGGGGCAAACGGGTCGCGAGAGGGGCTATTTTTTAGCTGGGGAGGCGGCGACTGCCGCGCTCTGTCCGGGAACTGGATAATCTCTTTTCAAAGAGAGGAGGTATTCGACAAGGCGGTCAGCCTCGGGGGTCGGAACGACTTCGTAACCCGCAGGCGGAGCGAATTTCTTCGGCAGCTTCAGAGCACGGTCAGAAGCAGGTCCTTGGATTTTCTGCAACTTGTAGAGCTGGATGTAGGCGGGCATCGTGCTCCAGTCATGCACGGAACGCGGAGCGTACAGGTGAGCGTGAAGCGCAGCGGCTGCGGGGGCGCGCCAGCCGAAATTGGTGAGGTCCGGTCCCACACGCTGAATGCCAAGCAGAGCGTATTTTTCACTGAGGTAGTCACGCAACACGTTCGGACGGGCGGCGACTGGGCGAGCCTCTTGATCCTGGCCCCAGCCTTTGTACCAGCCGTCGAGCCCGAGCTGGGAAGGACGGATCATCTGCGTGTGGCACTGATTGCAGCCCTCACGAACATAAACAAGCTGGCCCTGGCCGTTGATCGGAGCAGGCGGGAACATGCCTTCCACGCCGTCTTTATCCTTGTCATAGGCAACGGGGGTGAGCTGCTGATACTTCACCACTGGGATTATGATAAGGCAAAGCCAAGGCAGGCCGAAGGCGGCGGCGAGGCCGAGAATGAAGGAGCGGAAGTTCATGCGTGGGCGGGAAGGGCGTGTTCGTCATGCTCGCGGTGCAGCAGCGTCGGAGCCGAGCTGCGGCGGCCAAGGCCAGCGACCATGAGCAGAAGGTGAAGGAGGAACATCAAGTTCGAGAAGCTGATCAATGCCCAAGCCACGGCACGGGAGACGACATAAGCGCGGGAATTCACGACGTGGTTCATGAAGTTCTGGTCCCAGTGCTCAGGATTGTTCAGATCTGCGCCCTGCTGCCATCCGGCGACGAGGCTCATCACCACGATGGTGCTCACACCATAGACGGAGAACCAGAAGTGGTTACGGATCAGGCGCACGCTGAGCCATTCACAGCCGGAGAGACGCGGCACAATGTAGTAGATGGCACCAAACACGCACATGCTAAAGAAGCCGTACACGCTGACCACCTGGAAGGAATACCAGGACTGCGTGAACTGAAGCGCGGAACCGGTCCAGAAGGCGGAGTTCAACGCCAGGATGAAACCGGAAACCGGGTAGAACAGCGCTCCAAAGAAGATGAAGCGCAGCGTGGGGCTGCTAGCAACGGCGCTGTGCTTACCGAGCGTCGTGAGGTGATGATTCAGGCCGACAAGACCAACAGGGATGAGCAGAAGCACACCGGTGGCAGCACCGACAGCAGTCATCCAAGCAGGAAGCGGGCCTCCCATGTATTTCTGCATGCCTGTCCAGCCACCAAGGATGGCGAGCGTCCAAAAACCAGCCGATGCAAGCTGCGCGGAGGCGATGGGCTGCCCCGTGATCTTCGGGATGAAGTAATAAGCAGCACCGATACCGACCGGAACGAAGAAGAGAAGGATCACTCCGTGGATGTACCAGGCGTCAATGCCTGCTCCAAGAGCACCCAGGCCGGGGAGGCAATGCAGCGCGACATTGGCAGTGATAAAAATCCAGGGGAACCAGAAGCAAGCGCCGAGGATGTACCAAGTGCTGACCATGAAGCCCTCAGGACGGAAGGCGCGGCCAAACATCCGCGCAATCGGCCAAGCGTAGCATAGGAAGCAAGCCAGCAGCACAGGCCAGACGAATTTCGGCATTTCCAACCATTCAATGGAGGTACTCTTGCCTATCAGGATGGCCAAGATACCAACCGTGATGGTGATGTTCCAGAAAACACCGGCGGTGATCAGCAGGCTCTTACCGTGCTTAAGTTCCTGGCCGGAACGGCGGGCCATGAT
>CAXNGR010000550.1:0-3816 GCA_964201265.1 Verrucomicrobiaceae bacterium | reverse complement strand
CGAGAGCGGCATCTGCCTGGGTAATCGATTTGTTGACGCGATCCTTGGCGGCTGGATCGGCGTTCGGAGCCGCATTCATCAAACCCATCCCGGCCTCAGCCACTTCAATCAAGGCTGCAGCAAGGGTGTCGCGCTGCTCTTTCATGATGCGCAGCTCGCTAAGAGCTGCGAGCAGACGCTCTTGGGTCTGGTCCTTGGAGTTTTCGAGAGCGCCCACTCCGAGGCCTTCAAGCAGACCGCGCAGCTTTTCATAGCGATCCTTTAGCTCGTTGCTTTCGGCATTGGCGGCGGCGGCGCTTTGGGCCAGAGCGTCGCTTTTGTCCTTGGAGGCGTTGATCTGGCCTTCAAGAGCCTGAATCTTCGCCGCCGCCACTTGGAGGGTGGTATGCAATTCTTGCAATTCCAGACGGTCGTCCGCACGCACACCAGCCACGCCCACCGCGAGAAGCAGTGAGAGGGTGAACCGGCTAATGGAGGTGCGGATGGACATCGGAGTGCTCAGTGCTTCAGGGATTACTTGGCGGCCTTGACGGTGACGGCACCGTGGGACTTGAAGAGACGGGTGAGAGAGAATTCACCGAGACGATGGCCGACCATGTTTTCGGTCACATACACGGACACGAAGTCCTTGCCATTGTGAACGAGGAAGGTGTGACCGACGAGGTCAGGAGTGACCATGGAGGAACGTGCCCAAGTCTTGATGGGGCGTTTCTGCTTGGCGTCGTTGAGCTTGTCCACCTTTTCGAGGAGGGCTTGCTGAACGAAGGGGCCTTTTTTGAGTGAGCGTGCCATGTGAAGGAGAGTGTGTGGAATGGATTACTTCTTGGCGTGACGATTCTGCACGATGAGCTTGTTCGTGGCCTTCTTCTTGTTGCGAGTCTTCTCGCCCTTCGCGTGGCCCCAGGGGCTGAGAAGGTGCTGACGACCACCACCGGACTTGGAACGGCCTTCACCACCACCGTTGGGATGGTCAATGGGGTTCATGCACATGCCGCGGACGGTCGGGCGGGTGCCCTGCCAGCGGGTGCGGCCCGCCTTGGCGCTGACGACATTCATGTGCTCGACATTGCCGACCTGGCCGATCGTGGCATAGCAGGTGGCAAGGATCTTGCGGATTTCGCCGGAGGGCATGCGCACCAGAGCAAACTCACCTTCACGGTTGGAGAGAACGGCGGCCTGACCAGCGGCACGAGCGACAACGCCGCCTTTGCCTGGGGAAAGTTCGATGTTGTGGATCGAAGTGCCGAGTGGGATTTTGCTCAGCGGCAGAGCGTTGCCGACTTCTGGCGCAGCTTTTTCACCGGCCATCACCGAGGAGCCCACGATGAGGGCGTTCGGAGCGAGGATGTAGGCACGCTGACCGTCCTTGTATTCGACGAGAGCGATGCGAGCAGAGCGATTCGGATCGTACTCGATACCGACGACTTTGGCGGCCTCGTCACGACGGGTGCGCTTGAAGTCGATGAGACGATAACGCTGGACGTGACCGCCGCCGATGTGACGGGTGGTGATGCGGCCAGTGTTGTTACGACCACCAGACTTGCGGAGGGCCACAGTGAGGCTTTTCTCCGGCGAGTGCTTGGTGATCTCGTCGAAGGAGTTCCACTCCTTGTAGCGGTTGGTGGGCGTGGTAGGCTTGAATGTTTTCAGCGCCATGACGGTGAGATAAGTTAAAAGGTTGAACCAGCGGGCAGAAGGCCCTGATTAAGCGAGATCGAGCTTTTCGCCCTCCTTGAGGCGAACGATGGCTTTTTTCCAATGATTGGTGCGGCCACTGCCGCCGCGGGTGGCGCGACGCTCCTGACGAGCTTTGCCGTCGTAGTTAGCGGTGCGCACTCCAGTGACTTTCTTGCCGAGAAGCTTCTCGACGGCCTGCTTGATGTCGATCTTGGTGGCCTCGACATCGACGGAGAACACATACTCGTTGTTCCGTTCGCCGAGCAGCGTGGCTTTTTCGCTCAGGCGGATGGTTTTGATGACTTTATGAAGGTCTTTCATGATCAGGCGGTCCTCTTGGCAAGGGTTTCGAGAGCGTCTCCGGTGACAACCACGCTCGGGTAGAGCAGAAGGTGTTCGGCGTTCACGTCATCAGCGGAGATGAGCTGGACGTTCTGGACATTGCGGGCGGCGCGGAAGGTGACTTCATCAAAGCCTTTGCCGATGAGGAGCACTTTCTTGGCGGTGGTCAGGCCGTTGATCGCGGCGATGAAGCTCTTGGTCTTGCCATCAGCGATGGCGAAGCTGGCCGTGGTGAGCACCTCGCCGTCCAGGATGCGGGCGGTCAAAGCGGCGCGCAGAGCGAGCTTCTTGGTGTTCTTGGGGAGCTTCTTCGCATAGACAGTGGTGTTGCGGGGGCCGAAGACGACGCCACCACCGCTCCAGATAGGAGAACGCTTGCTGCCCATACGGGCGTTGCCGGTTCCCTTCTGATTCCAGAGCTTCTTACCGGAGCCGGAAACTTCAGAACGGTTTTTAGTATGGGCGTTGCTTTGACGGCGGTTGGCGCGGTAGGCCACCACGGCATCATTCAGCGCCTGGGAGCCTTTGTAGCCCTCGGTGAGTTGAATGTTGGCCGCCTTGGCAGCGTCGGCTGAGAGAATGGTCGCAGACATGGTTCAGTTCCTCGTGATTATTTTTTAGCGACGGCTTTTTTTCCGGGGCGCACCACAACGATGCTACCTGTGTTGCCGGGGAGAGCGCCTTTGATGAGCAGGACGCCTTCTTCAGGGCGGCTCTGCACGACGACGAGATTCTGTGTGGTGCGGCGGGAGACACCGTCATGACCAGGCATCTTCTGGTTCTTCCAGACGAGACCGGGGGTCAGACGGCAGCCGATGGAACCAGGACGACGGTGCATCATGTGACCGTGGGTGGCTGGCTGACCGGCAAATCCGTGGCGCTTCACAACGCCCTGGAATCCCTTGCCCTTGGTGGTGCCGATCACATCGACGATCTGTCCGGCGGCGAAAAGGCCAGCGTCAAGCTTGGCGTCTTCAGCAGGGATCTGGTCGTCACCAGTGAGGCGGAATTCTTTGACGATGCGCTTGGCGGTGGTGCAACCGTGCTTTTTGAAGTGGCCGAGCAGCGGCTTGCTAACACGGGATTCTTTAAGCTGGTCGCCATAGCCGATCTGCACGGCGCTGTACTTGTCTTTGCCATCGCTGCGCTTCACCTGAAGAATGGTGTTGCCGCTGACATCGACCACGGTGACTGCCACGGCATCGCCTTTGGCATCATAGACTTTGGTCATTCCTAATTTTTTTCCGATCAATCCGAGACTCATGAGTGTGTCCTCCTGGGGTAAAATGGGGTATCCGCGTTAGATCTTGATCGTGATGTCCACGCCGGATGGGAGATTGAGCTTCTTCAGCTCATCCACGGTGCGGGAGGTTGGATCGACGATGTCCAGCAGACGCTTGTGCGTGCGGATTTCGAACTGGTCCATCGACTTCTTATCGACGTGCGGGGAGCGGTTCACCGTGAATTTCTCGATGCGTGTGGGCAGCGGGATGGGGCCTGCGACGCGGGCGCCGGTGCGCTTCGCGGTTTCGACGATGTCGGCGGTGCTCTTGTCGAGCACGCGGTAGTCATACGCGCGGAGGCGGATTCTGATGCGTTGATTGGTCATGACGTGATCCGTGGGTAAAAGGGGTTCAGTGCGCGTGGGTTACTTGGAGCCGCCGCGTTGCTCGACGATCTGCTCGACGATCTGGGACGGCACCTGCTCGAAGTGCGAAGGCTGCATCGAGTAGCTCGCGCGGCCCGAAGAGAGGGTGCGGATGGCGGTGGAGTAACCGAACATCTCAGCCAAAGGAA
>CAXNGR010000549.1:0-3824 GCA_964201265.1 Verrucomicrobiaceae bacterium | reverse complement strand
ATGGCCTCCTGACGCAGCCGGTCATGAAAGTGGAGGCGGAAAAAGCACCCGCCGCATTGCCAACGACGGAAAGACCCCAACGACCGGCGCAGGAGCCGGCGCAAGCAGCCCAATCACCCTCCATCACACCGCCTGCGCCACCAATGCCGCGCTCCACTTCACGATGGCTGCCCTGGGTGGCCATGCTGGTGCTGGGTGGCGCGGCGGCTTGGCTGGTGATGGGCCGTCAGAATGCCGCGCCCGCGCTGACCAACGCAGAAGCACCCAAGCCTGCTCCGCTGCCGCCGCCTTTCACCAACCGCCTCGGCATGAAGTTTGTCTCCGTGCCGGACACAGAGGTGCAATTCTGCGTGCATGAGACCCGACGGCAGGATTACGCGGCCTATGCGGCGGCGGTTCCGGAGGTGAACAAGACCTGGGAAAACGCCCAGCACTACGGCGTGCCCTGCGGAGACCAGGACAATCATCCCGTGGTTTCCGTGAGCTGGGAGGATGCGCAGGGCTTCTGCACCTGGCTGAGCAAAAAAGAGGGCCGTGTCTTCCGTCTGCCGACAGATGCCGAATGGAGCCTGGCAGTGGGCCTTGACACAGAAGACGCCACAGCGACTCCCGAAAGGAGAGGCGCACAGAACCGCGGCCTCTTTCCCTGGGGTAAAGCCTGGCCGCCGCCGCCCAAGTCAGGCAATTTCGCCGATACCAGCACAATCGGGCAACTGCCCCGCATCACCGAACACATCGCCGGTTACACAGATGGATTCATGACCACCTGCCGAGTCATGGCCTTTCCACCGAATGCCCTGGGCATCCATGACCTGGAGGGGAACGTGAGCGAGTGGACCGCCGACTGGTTCAACGAAAAACAGGAGCGCCGTGCTGTGCGCGGCGGTGCCTGGGGCAGTGCGCAGCCAGGCCATCTGCTTTCCGCAAGGCGCTCCAGCACCGCGCCTTCATTGCGCTATCCCTACTATGGCTTTCGCGTCGTCGTGGAGCCGCCGGGGAAAACCACGGCACCCTTGGCCGCCACAGCCCCCAAACCACCTCCTGCCGCTGCTTTCACCAACAGCCTCGGCATGAAATTCGTCCCCGTGCCGGGCACCCAGGCGCTGTTTTGCATCCACGAGACACGGCGGCAGGATTATGAGGCGTTTGCGAAGGAAAATCCGGCACTGGATAGCGGGTGGAAAGGCACCTTTAGCCTAAAGCCAGAAGACACGCCCGCGCTGCCGGTGCATGGCAGGAGCTGGCATGATGCGAAGGCCTTCTGCGAATGGCTCAGCCATAAAGAAGGCATCACTTACCGGCTGCCAACGGATCGCGAATGGAGCTACGCTGTGGGGATCGCTGACAAAGAAGATCCGAAAGCCACCCCTGAAAGTCTGCGGCAGAAGCTCAAAACGCACTTCCCCTGGGGCACCGAATGGCCGCCGCCGAAGGACGCGGGCAATTACGGCCATGTCGGCACCAAGGCTGATTTCGAGAGGGAGTTTCCTTATCTGGCACCGGACCCGCATCCCACCATCGCGCCCGTCATGAGTTACCGCCCCAATGCCCTCGGCATCTACGACCTCGGCGGCAATGTGGGGGAATGGTGCGAGGACGCGTGGGACGAAGCCAAAACGCGGCGTGTGCTGCGTGGCGGCATGTGGACGAGTTACTCCCCCGGCTACCGTCTGTCCTCAGACCGCATGAATCACGCGCCTGAGACGCGCTTCGCGTATTGGGGCTTCCGCGTCATCGCCGAGGCTGCCGCTGCCTTCCAGGTGGTTCCTCCGCCAGTGGAGACGAAACCTCTGCCAGCGCCAGTGACCAACAGCCTCGGCATGCGCTTTGTCCTGGTTCCAGGCACGGACATCCTATTGTGTGTGCATGAGACCCGCCGCCGGGACTACGCGCCGTATCATGCCGCGATCCCTGGCGTGGATCAGTCCTGGAAAGGCACGGACATCTACGGCACCGCCTTCAAGGAAGATGAAAACCTGCCCGTCATGCGCGTGAGCTGGGAGGACGCGATGCTTTACTGCGATTGGTTGAGCCACAAAGAAGGCCGCCTTTACCGCCTGCCGACAGATCGCGAGTGGAGCCGCGCCGTCGGCATCGGCACGGACGAGGCACCCTACATGACACCGGGCGAACTGAGCGCCAAGATCACCGGCGTGTATCCCTGGGGCGCTCAATGGCCGCCACCTGCGGGCGCGGGCAATTATGCTGACGATGCCGCGAAGGCCCAGGCGCTGCTGGAAAACCCCAAACTCGACCTCAAAGGCATCGTAGAAGGCTACAAGGACGGCTTTGCCACGCTCGCCCCGGTGATGAGTCTGAAACCGAATGCTCTCGGCCTCTACGATCTCGGTGGGAACGTGCAGGAGTGGTGCCTCGACTGGTTCGATGAAAAAGTCGGCCGCAGGGTCATGCGCGGCGCAGCCTGGAACAAACATCTGGATACACACCTGATCAGCTCTCGCCGTGACCACACCGCCTATGACGGTAGAGGCTTCAACATCGGTTTCCGTCTGGTGCTGGTGCCGGGTGCCAAGCCTCCGGTGCCCGAGCCGCTGAAGACACCGCCCCAGACCGCTTTCACCAACACGCTTGGCATGAAATTCGTCCCCGTGCCCGGCACGGACATCTGCATGTGCGTCCATGAGACACGGCGGGGCGATTACGCCAGATATGTTGCTGAGACCCCAGGCACCGACATGGCATGGAATTTCACCATCGCTGCAGGGCGGCCTGAAAATCAGCGAGATGACTTCGCTCTGGGCGGAATGAGCTGGAATGACGCCACCGCCTTCTGCCAGTGGCTCAGTAAAAAAGAAGGCCGCACCTATCGCCTGCCCACGGATCGCGAGTGGAGCTGCGCCGTCGGCATCGGCCAGGACGAGCCGCCCGGATTCTCCGCCAGTGTGCTAAAAAACCGCCTGCCCGGCATCTATCCCTGGGGGAAGGACTGGCCGCCGAAGCGTCCCGTCGAAAACTTCGCTGACACCACCTCCAAGGCCAAATTCCCGCCTGGCAATTCGATCGGCCTCACGGCTTTCATCGAGAATTACACCGATGGCTTTCCCACCACCGCCCGCGTGATGAGCTTCCCGCCCAACGCTCTCGGCATCTACGATCTCGGCGGCAACGTGCGTGAGTGGTGCGCCGATCATGGCAACTCCGCCACGAACGGCTACGTCATGCGCGGCGGTTGCTGGAAAACCAGCGTGAATGCCGACGCCCTCTCTCCCTTCCGCATGATCCGGGAGCCTGACAAACGCTCCAGCGAGTATGGCTTCCGCCTCGTGGCGGAGCCGTTGGAGCGCACACGCTGAGGTGTTCGCCCTCCGCGCATTCGCGCTTGCCGTTGTCAAACCTCATCGGCACTGTCCGAGCACCGTTCTCATGACTGATCCGAAGCCTTCGTCAGCCTCCTCCCGCCCCGGAGTTTGGGAGCCGCCCTCTCCCGAGGCTTTGCAGGCCCTGCTGCCGCAGTATGAAATTCTAACCATGCTCGGACGCGGCGGCATGGGTGCTGTTTATAAGGGCGTGCAGAAGACGCTCGACCGCCCCGTGGCCATCAAGATCCTCTCCGCCACGCTCGATGAGAGCGAGCAGGGCTTCTCCGAACGCTTCAAAAACGAGGCCAAGGCCATGGCGAAGCTGAATCATCCCGGCATCGTCGGCGTGTTTGACTTCGGCCAGACCACCGATGGCCTGCTGTACATCGTGATGGAGTTTGTGGAAGGCACCGATGTAGCAAAGATGCTCGCCAAGCAGCGCCGCCTCCCCGTGGATCATGCCATGGCCATCACCGCGCATGTGTGTGACGCGCTGGCTTACGC
>CAXNGR010000548.1:0-3832 GCA_964201265.1 Verrucomicrobiaceae bacterium | reverse complement strand
ATCGACTGGCTCAGATACGGCTGTTGAGGGTTTTCAAACACGGCCTAGCTAAACGATTTGGAAGCCAATGTTTTGTGCTGACCACAAACGTGGACGGCTTTTTCCTCAAAGCAGGCATTCCCAGCACTCAAGTTCGGGAGTGTCATGGCAGCATCCATGCCCTTCAATGCATTCACCCTTGCCAACGTAGCAGTTGGAGTGCCGACGCTTTCCATCCCGAAGTGGACATGCATTCCATGCGGCTGATTGAGCCCCTCCCGTCATGCCTCCACTGCGGTGCCTTGGCTCGTCCAGCAATCTTTGCCTTCGGTGACACAAGCTACGTGTGGGAAGCCACTCAGAGTCAGGCAGAGCTATATCAAGCATGGCGAGAGCGCAGTGTTGGCAGGCGTCTTGTGGTGATCGAGTGCGGCTCTGGCCCAACAGTGCCAGGGCTGAGGCGTGAAGGCGAAGCCTTAGCCCGCCAAAACCAAGGTCACCTTGTTCGTATCAATCTCAGGGATCACCAAACCAATCATCCAGACGACATCGGACTGCCATACTCAGCCGTGGAAGCTCTAGAATTGATTCATCAAGAACTTCTATCCACATTTCCTTCACCATGACTCAAACCCTTTTTCGTCCCGTCGGGCCGAAAGAACTCGCCTTGATCGAGCAAAGCGGCTGGAAAGCCTTTCCTCCGCGTCTGCCCGACCAGCCGATCTTTTATCCGGTGATGAACGAAGACTACGCCATCCAGATCGCCCGCGACTGGAACGTGCCCGCCTCTGGCTCTGGCTTCGTTACCCGCTTTACAGTCGATGCCGACTACCTCGGCCGCTTTACCGAGCAAGTCGTGGGCGGAGCCATGCACCGAGAACTCTGGGTGCCTGCGGAAGAACTCGAAGAGTTCAATCAACACATCATCGGCCTCATTGAGGTCACTCAACGATTTCCATGACTTTGACCGTTCAACCCTATCTCGAACAACTTCCCCACTGGCCCCAGGCCGGTCAGCACATCCTCGCGCAGTTCGACGAGGACTCCATTGTCGTTTATCAGGCCTACAGACCGTCCATCGCTCTCTACGCCGTCGAAAACCAGCACTTCGGCGGAGACTTCAGCTACAACCGCATGAGCTGGATCAAGCCCAACTTCCTCTGGATGATGTTTCGGTCCGGCTGGGCCACCAAAGAAGGCCAGGAGCACATCTTGGCCGTGCGTCTGCGCCGGACATTCTTTGACCAGGTGCTTGAAGTAGCGGTAGCGTCCACATTCCGAGCTGGCGGCCATTCCAGTCATCAAGAGTGGCAGGCAGCCGTCGCCAGCTCCGAGGTTCGTTTGCAATGGGACCCGGACCACGATCCGCTTGGCACCTGTGTCCAGCGCCGTGCCGTGCAACTCGGCCTGCGCGGCGAAACACTGCGCCAATACGGCCAGAGCGCTCTTGTGAGCATTGAAGACATCACGCCATTCGTCGCCAAGCAACGCGCTCATCTCACGGAGGGCTTCGCCAACCTCCAAACACCGGCTGAGAGCGTTTACCTCCCAGCCAGCGAAACAGCCCAAAAAGCCGTCGGCATCGACTCATGAACTCATCCTCCCGCATCCTCGGCGGCCTCTATGGCTCTCTCATCGGCGACGCTCTCGGTGTGCCCGTGGAGTTCTCTTCTCGTTCCGCATGCAAGGCGAATCCGGTCACCGGCATGCGTGCCAATGGAATGCATTATCAACCGGCTGGCACATGGTCTGATGACGGCTCACTGCTGTTGTGTTCTGTCGAAAGCCTTGTTGAGAAGGGCTTTGATGTCGAAGACATGGGCAAGCGGATGCTTCGATGGTTTGACCTCGGTCACTGGGCCGCCCACGGCCTCGTTTTTGACATCGGCAATGCGACCCGTGTGGCATTGGACCGGATCAGCCTCGGAACGTCGGCAGAGCAATCGGGTGGTCGTGGTGTGCACGACAACGGCAACGGCTCGATCATGCGTATCCTTCCAGTGGTTCTCGATGGGCTTGGTTTAGATGAAGAGGCTTTTTGCCATAGGATCGAGCGTGCCTCAGCGATCACTCATGCTCATGCACGTTCGAAGATGGCCTGTGTGTTCTTCGGGATGATGGTCCGGGCATTGATGGGAGGCCTGTATCCTCAAAACGCCCTCAATCAGGCTCAAGCTTGCTTCGCGGGTCGATACGAGCGCAGCTCTGAATTCAGCCACTTTGCTCAAGTGATGAAGAACGACCTCGCTCAGGAGTTTGATCACGAGATCGAGTCCAGTGGCTACGTCATCGACACGCTCACGGCCTCCATCTGGTGCCTGCTGACCACAAACAGCTTCTCCGAATGCGTCCTCAAAGCCGTGAATCTTGGCGATGACACCGACACGACTGGCTGCGTCGCTGGTGGCTTGGCTGGCGTGTTTTATGGAGTCGAGGCCATCCCTGCTAACTGGTTCGCTGCCTTGCCCAGGAAAAGCGATCTAACGATGCTCTTCCAAGGCTTCCTTGGCAAAAATATGGATGTCAAAAATGAACTCCTTCCCACCCATTTTTCTGACACCCATCTTTTTGCCAGCCCATCCGAAACGATCAGAGACGCTCAACTCCAAGTCCTTCAAGCCGACATCACCCAGCTCGACGTCGATGCCATCGTGAACGCCGCCAACTCCTCCCTGCTCGGTGGCGGCGGCGTGGATGGAGCGATTCATCGTGCCGCAGGTCCCGATCTGCTCGCCGAATGCCGCATGCTGAACGGCTGCCGCACCGGCGAGGCGAAAATGACGAAGGGCCATCGTCTTAAAGCACGACACATCATCCATACCGTCGGCCCCATCTGGAACGGTGGCAAAAACGGCGAAGCAGACAAACTCCGCGCCTGCTACACGAACTCCCTGCGTCTCGCGGCCGAGGCAGGCCTGCAAAGCATCGCCTTTCCGTGCATCTCGACCGGCGTGTACGGCTATCCGGCGGATGACGCGGCGGCCATTGCCGTGAAGACAGTGGTTCAGTTCGTGGAAAATCCTTCCTCCATCCAACGTGTGATCTTCTGCTGCTTCTCGGACTCGGACCGGCGGCGGTATGAGACCCTGATCGGAGGCAGCACGACTCAGCCATGACTCACACGCCTTCATCGCCTCGCCGTCACGGATTCCGTGTGTCTCTCTGGGATGTCTTGATCCTGCTGCTGAGCCTCGGCCTCACGTTCTGGCTCAGGGCACAGGATTTTCCGTTGTGGTGGATCGTTCCGATGGTCGTGGGTCATTTCTTCCTCTTTTGCAATGTGTTCCGGGTGTGGTGGCGGCTGGAGCTGTCCTGGGCGGTGGCTTTTGTGATGATGGTCGGAATTCATCTGGCCGCGGGCCACACCGGCTGGCTGTCGCCCCTGATCATGCAGACGCCCGTGACGCTGTTCGTGGTGTGGCTGCAAATGCGCTCGCCCTGGTATCACGGCATCTTCGCCCGGCGGGTGAATCCACGATTGAATGAGTATTTGGACGACGCTCCCTAATTTCCCACGCCTCTCGCTCGAAGCGATGGAGCTTTCGTTGCTGCAGGGAGCTGAACATACAGGTCGCCTTGGAGAAAAACGAAACGGTCGGTTCACGAGACGCGGATGTGATCCTCAGCGCGGAAGAAACCGTTGCAGCACCTCGAAATGGCCGGTGGCAGTGCTGATGTCCGCGTTCAGATCCTCCATACGGATCTTGTAAGGCGAATCGACAGGCGTGATGAACGGCACTCGGCTGACGCGGGCAAAAATCATGCCGTGATAACGGCCCGTGATGACGGACCGCGAACGTGCGATGGCTGCAAAGGCCGCCTGCGGCCCTGGCCGGGCGATGATCTGCGATTG
>CAXNGR010000547.1:0-3835 GCA_964201265.1 Verrucomicrobiaceae bacterium | reverse complement strand
GCTGTCTGATGAATACGCCGCCGCCCATTCCGCCTCTTTTTTGATCAGCGGCAGGTAGGCCGCATCACCGCTCGCCAGCAAGGCCAGCGCATTCAGCGAGCGCGGAATGGGGTCTTGATTGGCGTAATCAGACGCACCCATGCGGGCTGTGATCACCTTGCAGCCTTGGTCGAGGATGCGTTTCGACTTCGGACAATCGAATGGAGCTGTCGGCGAGTAGCTGCCGAGCACCGGCAGCTTCAAAACGACCTCTTCCGTCTTTCCAGCACGCCAGCGTGTCAGCATCAATTTGCCGCCGCCGGCCTCCGTTTCCGCTGCTGTGAGCGCTTGACCCATTTCGGTGCGTGGGTCGATCGAAAACGCCTTGCCGCCGACACCGAGGATCACATCGCCCACGGCGATCACGCCATCGGCAGGCGACTTCGGCTCCACTTTCGTGATGGCGATCTGCCGCGCGTCACTCGTCACCATCGTGTCGGAGTGCATCCAGCCACGCAGGCCTGTGGCGCCGAGATTCCAGTCGTGTTTGGCTTTGGCCGGGATCGCATCGCCCTGGGTGAAGTCGGGCGGTGGAGTGGATTCGTTTTTGCCTGCTGCGAGGACGAGGCTAGGCGCTGCGAGCAGCGCGATGAGGAAGCGGTGCGATATCATGAAGCGTGGAATCATTTCTGGAGTTGAGATGGCCCGATCAGAGCCTCCGCGAAGGCCTTGCCCATCAGCGCAAAGGTCTTTGCGCAGCCGAGGTAATGATAACCGGCATTAGAGGCACCGCGTTTCCACAGCGCTTCATCGGCGGGCGAGATGAGCTTCGCTTCGTAGTTGTTCAAATACTCGCGCTTCTCCGCCTCGGTCATGTGACCGTCGGCGTTCGCGTGGTCCTTGTGCTTCGAGTTGAGGTAATGGCCCATCTGGCGGACTTGGGCGCGTTTGTCGTCAATGGCGCCGAGTTCTTCCGACCAAAACGGCGCGGTGGGCACGGCGAAGACATTGCCTTTGAACTCCGGCATCAAGGCGGGCGCGGTCATGGCCTCGCGGAAGGCGACGGTGTCCTTCTCGGCCTTCAAACCGCCGACACCCATGACGCCGATGACAAAGGGCATCTTCGGCGCACCGAAATCTTTGCGCACATCGCGGATGAAGTGCGCGAGCAGGTCGCTGTAAACCGCAAAGCGTCCCGGCTTGCCGCGATCCGGATACGTGTGGCCGTCCACCATGTCGTTGAAGCCTTGGAGCCACACGAAGCCAGCGATCTCGTAGCCATCTTTGGCATCGTAGGCCGGGCAGACACGTTTCGGGTCGGCGAGCACATGTTTCACATGCTCAACCATGTAGCGATAGAAGCGGCCCGTTTCCGTCTTCTTCTCGGCGAGCCACTGATTCATGTCCTTCGGCACGCCATGGCCGGGCGGGCCGTAGTAGAGCTTCTTTTGGTAGTCATTGAGTTCATACGGCCCAGCGCTCGGCGGACGAAACTCCGTGTTCAGGCTCCGGCCGCCCCACGCGGTCTTGATGATGAGCACCGGCTCCTTCAGCGCCGCATCCATCGTGAGGCCAAAAGTGAACTCCGGTCCGATCTTGCCATTCGACTTCGTTGCATCGTCCCGCGCTCCATAGCCCGCCGTGAGCTTCCCGGTGCCCTCACCATTCGCGCTGCCATCGTATTTCCCGCTGAAGTAGGAGATCCAGGTGTGATCGCACACACGCGGCTCTCCCTTGTCGTCCCTCATCATCTTCAACAGCGGCGCAGTCGCCGGATCATCGCCGATGTAATCAAACGTCTCGATCTTCGCATGCCCCTCCATGTTCGATTGCCCGGCGAGGATGAAAACTTTCAGCGACGCCGCCTGAAGCGATGCCGCGAGGAGGAGCGAGGCGAGGATGTGTTTCATGGTTTAGCGAGTTGGTGAATGGTCCCGTGCAGCACACGGTCGCCGATTTTGAGTTCATAGCACCACGTCGGAGCCAGATCGGGGATGTCGAGGGTGATCGTCTTCTTGTCCTCGCTCAGCTTCACACGGCGGATGACCAGTTCGTGTTCGTCGTGGTGCTTCGAGCCATAATTTTTCGTGCGTTTCAGCGCCCAAACTCTCATCGCGCAGTCAATTCGGTCAATAGGGTCACTAAAAGTCACACTCATCTCACCTTTCGCTGCCTTCACCGCCAGCGGCACCTGCGCGGGCTGCGGGCCGCGACGGATGCGGTGAAATCCACCCGGTGAGGTGGCGTTGCCGGCCCAGGCGAACATGCCGCAGGTGTAGAGGGCCCCGTCACTGTCAAAACGACCGCGCATGATGCCGGTGGCGAAGGCGGGCATGGGCAGTTCGCACACGGCCCCTTGCCATTTTCCGTTCACTTCCTCGTGCGGGATGATGAAGGCGCGACCGGTGCCGTAGCTGAGGTTGAGCAACGAGCCGCCGAGATTGCCCCACGCGTTTTTTGGCACCCAGATGAGTTCGGCGGGGCTTCGATCTTTGTCATTGGTCACCCAGACGAGTGGTTGCTCCATCGAGGAGTCGGATTCGTCGGTGACGCTGGTGTAGCCATACATGTTCCCGTAGAAGCCGCCGACTTTGACGCGGTTGATGCGGTTCTTCGGCGTCCAGAAGCCTTCTTGGTCGGTGACGAAGAAGGTGCCGTCGTCGTTCAGGCACACGCCGTTCGCGGCGCGGAAGCCGGTGGCGAGGATTTCGGTCTTTGCGCCATCGGCACTGACCTTCAGCAGCGTGCCGTGCTGCGGAATGACGCTGTCGAGCGCGTGACGGCCGGACTTGGCATAGTAGAAATTGCCCGCCGCATCGGTTTGCAGGCCCATGGCGAACTCGTGGAAGTGCTCGGTGACCTGCGCGTCGTCGTTGAAGCACTCGATGAAGTCCGTTTCGCCATCCGCGTTCAAATCGACGAGCTTGGCGAGTTGATCGCGGCAAAGGACGAAGAGCTCGCCATCGCGAAACTTCACGCCCAGCGGTTGGAACAGCCCACTGGCGATGCGTCTCCACGTCAGTGTGGCAGGCGCTTTCGCCATGAGGCCATCCACGCGCCACACATCGCCATTCCACATCGCGACGATGGCCGCTTTGCCATCCGGCGTGAAATCGAAGCCGCCGGGGCGCATCCAGCTTTGGAATGGGTTCTCGACGGGCAGCGAAAAGTCATCGGCGATGAACGCGGCATCGTCTTTGCCTGCCACGGAGGTCGTGGTGACGGTTTGCAGCCATTGCGCCGGAGCGCCTTTCGTCAGCGGAGCCAGATCGAGCGGCGTGGCGAAGTTTTTCGCCATCGTGTCGAGCGAGGCCGGATCGACGCGAGAGATGAAAAAGCGCGTTTGAGCCCCCGAGGCCAGTTTGGCGACCCAAAATCCGTTTTCGCGCTTCAACTCGCCTTCACCGTTCAAAACGACATTCACGCTTTCAGGTGCCACACGCAGAAAAAGCGGCTGTTTGGCTTCGGCGATGTTCACCGTGCGCACCAAGATCGGCGTGGAGCCGTAGTCCATCCATGCGGGCGATTCGAGCACGCGCGTGCCATGGATGCTCGCGGCGATGACGCTTTGGTTTTGATGCTTGTAGAGGCCGAGGAAGCGCAAACCAGCCACAGGGCCGTATTTTTTGCCATCTTTGGCCGCGGTGCGTGTGTCTTCAAAATCACTGTTGAGGCTCCAACCGGGCTCGACGGGCAACACGAACTGTTTTTCGCCGATGAGGCTCGTGTGCGTGCCGTGGCTGCCGTCGAAGGCGATGCCTTTCCAGTCCACAAACGCGCCAGTGCTCGCGGCGGCCACGCGCATCGTGTCGTGATCGTAAACCATCCACGCACGGCCTTTCGTCACACCGCCGGG
>CAXNGR010000546.1:0-3840 GCA_964201265.1 Verrucomicrobiaceae bacterium | reverse complement strand
TCCGCGCTCAACTTCAGCTCGGAAAAGATAGGCTTGTCAGGGATCGACTGTTTCGGGCCGTATTGGCGAGAGATCATGTGCTTGAAGACGCCGCGCTTCTTCCACAGGTGGAGTTGGAAGCCGCGTAAATCGCCGCCGGGGAGATGCTGACCGAGATTGAAGAGGAGCATCAGCTTTGCGTGGATGTCGCGCACGGTGTCGGGGTCTTTCCCGCTTTGCATGAGATCCCAGACGCGGGTGAGCACATCGGCATAGACGGCGCGTTCGGTGATGAGGCCTTCGGTGCCGAGGTGGGACTCGTAGAGCCAGCCATGGGCTCCACGAGCGCTGAAAACGCGGCGGATGGTGGGTTTCGCCGCGCACAGCTCTTTGGTGCGGGCGATGATCGGCGCGGCTTCTTCCTTGATGTAACCGAAGTGCGGGAACTCCTTCGCCAGCTCGATCATGAGCTTGACGGAGGGCACCGGGCCTTTGTAAGCCACGCCGCCAGTCGTCTGGAAGATGACAGGCCGTTTCGCGACCTTCGCCAGCTCACGCCAATACTGCCGCAGATCGTCCTCTGTGCTTCCCGAGTCCGGCGGACGCGAGATGATGGCCGTAGGCGCGAGTTTTTCGGCGTGTCGGGCATACACGAGCATCTCCTCCGTGTCTTTACCCTGGACTCCGAGGCATAGCGCTGATGTCTTGAAGCCGCGAGAGGTCTCCGCCAGCACCTCCATGCCGCGCAGTTTTTCATCCATCGATAAAAGATCCACGCTATCGCCCGACTGCGGCCAGATCATGCCGGGACAGCCGCCCCAGTCCACAAACCGAGCCTGATCCGCGAGCACCTCGTAGTCCACTGCGCCCGATTCCGTGAACGGCGTCGAGAGGATCGGAAACGGCCCGCGCACGCGAGGATCCGCATCGGCGGCGATCAGGCGATTTCCCGCCCAGAGTGCCGAAGCACCGGAGAGGGCAGTTTGGAGGAGTTTTCGACGTGTGGGGTGTTTTATCATGGCTTTGAAAAGTGTGGTGCAGCCGTCTCGGCTGCTTCCGATGAGTTCAGAAGACTCAAACTCACTTCCCGAGTTTTTCTTTTGGGCATTCCGGCATGTGGATTTGCGATAGCCTCACGTCTTGCTCTTTCGTCTTTTTTGTTCAAGCCTCAGGCATCCATGCCAAAGAAGTCCTCCTCCAAGTCCAAGAAAAAGCCCTCCACCATTCCGCTTCCACCGGCAGGAGACTGGCGCAGCACGGATGAGATCGAAGTCCTGCGCCGCATCCAGCGGGCGCGTGATGAGAAGCACGCCATCGCCAATCTCCAGCCGGAGCATCCGGTCTTCTCCACTTTTGAAGTGAAGTCACCCAGTGGCATGACTTATCAGGTCGAGGTGCGGGATGTGGCGACGCGGTCTTTCTCCTGCACCTGCCCGGACTTCCGCACCGCCGGACTCGGCACCTGCAAGCACATCGAGGCCACGCTCATCTGGCTGAAACGCCGCCACAAGGCAGACTACAAGCTCGCGGAGACTCGCACCTCGCCACATCTCCATCTCGTGCCGGATGGCGAGCGCCTGCGCATTGAGCGCGATTTCAAACGCCTGCCCACGTCGCTGCGTGTCTTGTTTGACGAGGATGGCTTCCTCATTGCCGATGCAGATGAGGCGCTACCCAGAATCCGGCGCAGCACCAAAGTCCGCGTCTCGCAAGATGTGGAGCCTTTCCTCGAAGCCCGTCGCCGTGCGGATGAGCGCCGCAGCCTGCGCCGCGACTACGAGACTGGCGTGGTCGAGGGCCGCCATCCTGAGCATGTCACCCTGCATCCTCTCTATCCGTATCAGCGCGAGGGCATGCTGCACCTCGCCTTTGGTGAGCGTGCGCTGCTGGCTGATGAAATGGGCCTCGGCAAGACCATCCAAGCTGTGGCCGCATGTGCGCTGCTGCATCATCTGGGCAAAGCGCAGCGTGTGCTCATCGTCACGCCCGCTTCGTTGAAGACGGAGTGGGAAGAGCAGATCAAGCGCTTTACCACGCTCGGCCTTCAACTTGTTTTCGGGCCGCGCACCGCTCGTCTCAAAGCCTACTCCGCGCCAGAGCCGCCGTTTTTCACCATCGTGAACTACGAGCAAGTCGTCACCGACACGCTCGACATCAATGAGCATTTCAAGCCAGACATCGTCGTGCTCGACGAAGCTCAACGCATCAAAAACTGGGCCACCAAGACCGCGCAAGCCATCAAGCGCCTCCAAAGCCGCTACGCCTTCGTGCTCACCGGCACGCCCATCGAGAACCGCATCGACGAACTTTACTCCATCGTCGATTTCCTTGATCCCAGCCTGCTTGGTCCGCTGTTCCGCTTCAATCGCGAGTTCTACCAGCTCGATGAGAATGGCCGCCCGAAGGATTATCAAAACCTCGCCGCCCTCCGCGAACGTGTGCGTCCCGTGCTGCTCCGCCGCCGCAAGCACGATGTCGAGACCGAGTTGCCCATCCGCACCGACCGCCAGCACTTCATCAAGCTCACCCAGGCCATGCGGAACGAGTATGATGAAATCAAACAACAGGTGTCCCAGCTCGTGCAGAAGTCCATGCGCCGGGCGCTGACCAAAAAGGACTCCGACATCCTCATGATCCTCCTCGGCATGATGCGCATGATTTGCGACTCCCCCAGCATCATCAAAGGCCACGACTGCCAGGACTGCCCGAAGCTCGACGAACTCGTCGGTATCCTTGATGAAGCGCTCGCCGATCCCGACGTGAAAGTCATCATCTTCTCCGAGTGGGAAGGCATGTTGAAAAAGGTGCGCGAGTGGGCGGAGAAGAACGGCATCGGCTTCTCATGGCACACCGGCACAGTGCCCCAGAAGAAGCGCCGCGGCGAGATCATGGCCTTCCGCAACGATCCCGACTGCCGCCTCTTCCTCAGCACCGACTCCGGCGGTGTGGGTCTCAACCTGCAAAACGCCAGCGTCGTCATCAACTGCGATCTGCCGTGGAATCCCGCCAAGCTCGAGCAGCGCATCGCCCGCGCCTGGCGCAAGCACCAGAAGCGCCCCGTGACCGTCATCAACCTCATCGCCGAGAACACCATCGAGTCCGCCATGCTCGAAACCCTCGCCACCAAGATGACGCTCGCCGAAGGCGTGCTCGACGGCAGCGAGGAATCACTCTCCAAAGCCAAACTCAAGCGCGGCAACGACGCCAACCTCACCCGCCTCAAGCAGTTCATCAGCGAAGCACCCGCACCCTCCAGCACGCCCGCGCCCAAGCCACCACCCAGCGATCCCGCGCTCGCCTTTGCCGACCGCGCCGCCAGCGTGCTCGGTCAAAGCCTCATCCATTGCCAGGAAGCCATCCTCCCCGGCGAAACCAGCCCCGTCGTCCTCACCGTGCTGCGCGATGCCTCACGCGCCGCCGCCGTCAGCGCCCTCTTCCACGAGACCGACTGGCGTGGCGACACTCCCAAGCTCCACGTCCTCGACGAGCAAACGTGGCAGAGCCTCCAGCGCCTCAGCGACATCGGCCTCATCACCTTCAACACCCGCGCCACCCGCCACCTCAGCGGCGACCAGCCACCAACTCCACCAAAACCCGCCCTCACCCGCGAGCAAATCCAGCGCATCACCGACCTCCGCGCCTTTGCGGCCAAAAAAGAAAAGGTCGCCAAGCTACTCACCGCCGAAGGCCTTGAGGACGAAGCTGCCCCGCATCAACAAGCTGCACAGAGAGCCCTCGATGAAGCCCATCGCATCGAAACCATCGACGACGACGACATCCCGTTTTGAAGCTCTCCTTCATCTCCGCGCCTATGAAAGCGAGCATCACACATCTTCCTTTTGCGTTCCTTGCTTTCCTTTT
>CAXNGR010000545.1:0-3857 GCA_964201265.1 Verrucomicrobiaceae bacterium | reverse complement strand
CAGGTGTATGTGCATGACCACCGCGTGCTCAAGCTCGACCCAAAAGACCCGCTGTGGGTGGGCGACAAGGCACCGGACGAAAATCACCCCACCGGCATCACACACCGCGACACGCTGCGCATGAACTGGACGCACGGGCACAATCAGACGATCCACAACGGCATCGGCCGCATCGGTTTCTACACCGGCGGACACGCGGCCCGCTTCCGCGACGAAGATCTGGGCGACGAATGGGTGAAGCGCAGCAACGCCTGGATCGAGGCGCATCAGGAGGAGCCGTTTTTCCTCTTCTTCGCCAGTCATGACATCCACGTGCCGCGCATGCCGCACGAGCGCTTTCAGGGCAAAACGAAGCTCGGTTTCCGCGGCGACTCCATCGTGGAATTCGACTGGTGTGTGGGCGAGCTGATGAAGACGCTCGACCGGCTTAAATTGGCCGAAAACACGCTCATCGTGCTCTGCTCCGACAACGGCCCGGTGCTCGATGATGGCTACGCCGATGGCGCGGTGGAAAAACTCGGCTCGCATGATCCCGCAGGCCCTTTCAGCGGTGGAAAATACAGCGTGCTGGAGGGCGGCACTCGCACTCCATTCATCACGCGCTGGGCTGGACGCATCAAGCCGGGTGTTTCGGATGAAGTCGTCTGCACCGTGGATCTCGCTGCGAGCTGTGCGGCGCTCACAGGCGTGGCTTTGCCTGAAAAGGCATGCCAGGACAGCTTCAACTTGCTCCCAGCCCTGCTCGGCGAGTCCGGCGCGAAAGGTCGCGACCACCTGCTCCAGCAGGATAACAACGGCATGAACCTCGGCCTGCGCATGGGTGATTGGAAGCTGGTGCGCCTGAAGAACAAAGGTGCCTCCAAGGCCGTGGTCTCGAAGAAAAAGCGACAGGATGCCGGTGGCCCGCATCGCCTTTATCATCTGCCGGAGGATGCGGCGGAGGCAAAGGACGTGAGTGCTGAAAACCCAGAGAAGCTCAAAGAGATGATCGCGAAGATGGATGAGATCCTGGCGGCTCCTAGTCGGCGGTGAGCATCACCACTCCGGGTGATACTTCTTTAGCCACGGGTCTTCCGTGTCCTGGAGGCGCTGAAGCAGGCGGGCGGTCATCGTTTTCAGGCGCTCGGCGTGGGCGGGGTCTGGTGCGAGGTTTTTCAGCTCCCAGGGATCGGTCTCCAGATCGTAGAGCTCGAACTTGGGGCGATTGAGAAAGGCCTCCACGGTGCGCGGGCCGATGTGGGTGGCTTTGGTCTCCACGATGCTGCGCCAGAGGCGGCGGCAGAAGGTGTCCACCGGCAGCGGATATTCTGCCTTCCAGGTCATGTTCCAGATGAGCTTGTAGCGCTGCTGCCGGAGCGTGCGCATGGGGTAGTAGCTGTAGATCTCATGCGCCACATGGCTGAGCAGCACCTCGTCCCAGCCTGCGGCGTCCGGTTGGCCGAGAATGGGAAGAAAACTGCGCCCGTGGGTGCCTGCTGCGGAATTTTCCACGCCGGCCCAGTCGAGGAGCGTGGGTGTGATGTCGGTGAAGGCCACCAGGGCCTCGTGGACCCTGCCTGCGGGGCCGCCGGGCTTTTTCACGATTAGCGGTGCACGCACGCCGGGCTCGTACTGCGTGCCCATGGCTCCAGGCTCGGAGGTGCCGTGATCGGAGAGGAAAAGGATGAGCGTGTCGTCGTAGCGTCCGCTTTTCTTCAAAGCCTCAATCGCCAGCCCGAGGCCGTGATCTGCACGGCTGACCTGCTGGTAATAGCCTGCGATCTGCTCGCGCACCATCGGCGTGTCTGGCAGAAAGGCCGGGACGCTGATCTGCGCCGGATCGTAGTGCGGGGGCTGGTAGTGCGGGCTTTTTTCGACGCCCCAGGCCACGCCGTTCATGCCGTCGATGCCATTGGGATGCGGATCGCCGAGGGCCAGCGTTACAAAAAAGGGCTGGTCCTTCGATTGCTGGACAAACTGGCTCACGGACTCGGCCAAAGCAGCCACGTTTTTCGTTGGGCCACCGATTTCGGCATCCACGGGATACTT
Source organism: Verrucomicrobiaceae bacterium (assembly GCA_964201265.1). Taxonomy (GTDB): domain Bacteria; phylum Verrucomicrobiota; class Verrucomicrobiia; order Verrucomicrobiales; family Verrucomicrobiaceae; genus Prosthecobacter. The sequence continues at coordinate 1,829 of CAXNGR010000545.1, read as the reverse complement.
GTCCAGCGGGGCGACGTGCGTCTTGCCGATCAAGGCTGTGCGATAGCCGTGCTTTTTGAGCTTTTCAAAAACGGTCGTCACATCGGGGCGCAGGCGCTGATTATGCTCGCCGGGAGTGTGGGCGTATTGGCCGTTTCGGTGGGTGAGCACGCCGGTGAAGATCACCGCGCGGCTGGCGCTGCAGGAAGCCACCGTGGCAAAGGCCTGGCGAAAGCGCACACCCTCCGCCGCCAGCCGGTCCATGTGCGGAGTCTTCACCACGCTGTTGCCATAGCAGCCGAGGTCGAACCAGTTTTGGTTGTCCGTGATGACGAGCAGGATGTTTTTGCCAGGTGCCGCTGCGGCGACGCAGCCAAGCGAGAGAATGAAAATGAGGTGTAGCAGGTACTTCATGCGGTGATGCAATCTCGAAAACGTCAGCGCATACGGAAAACTGGCAAGGGGTGAGGCTGTTCAGCCACATTCATGAGGGCCAGATTTTGCCCAACTCGGTCCCGACAGATGAGTGGAAGAAACAGGCACGGCCTGTCGTTCGCAGCGGCTCCATGAAGCTTCTCCGCACCCTCGCCTTCCTTCGGTCATCCATCTTTGCACTTACGCCTGCCTTCAGTGCGACGCTGAGCGAAGCTGGTGGATCCTTCGCAGCGCAGACGAACTCAATTGGGATCATCGCGGATATCTGAATGATTTTCTGATCACCGATTCTCTGCTTCTGATTCTACTGTCCTCATCCAGACCCATCATGAAACGCCTCCTCCTGACGACCCTCCTTTCGTCACTCGTTATTCCACATTCGTCATTCGCTGCGGAGCAGCGTCCGAACATTCTCTTCATCTTCTCTGACGACCACGCGCAGCACGCCATCTCCGCGTATGGCTCGAAGGTGAACCAGACGCCGCATCTGGATCGACTGGCGAAGGATGGGGCGCGCTTCACGAACAGCTTCGTCACAAACTCGATCTGCACGCCCAGCCGCGCCACGCTGCTCACCGGTCAGTATTCGCACCTCAATGGCGTGCCGGTTTTCAACAGCTTCGATGGCAGCCGGGACCATGCGGCGAAGCATCTGCAAAAAGGCGGCTACCACACCGGCATGATCGGCAAGTGGCACCTGGGCAGCGATCCCACAGGATTTGACCGCTGGATCGTGCTACCGGGCCAGGGTGCGTATTGGAATCCGCAGTTCCTCCTGCCCGGAAAGAAGAAACTGAACATCGAAGGCCACTGCACGGACCTCACTACCGATCTCGGCATTGAGTGGCTGAAGACGCGGCCTACGGACAAGCCCTTCTTTTTGATGCTGCATCAAAAGGCTCCGCACCGCGCCTGGGAACCCGCCACGCGGCACATCGAGATGTTCAAGGACAAGGTCATCCCCGAGCCGGAGACGCTCTGGGACGACTACGCCACTCGTCCCACCGCTTTGCCGATCAATGAGCAAACCGTGGCCCGCGATCTCACGCGTCGTGATTTAAAACTCACTCCACCCGCTGAGCTCAAAGGCCCCGCTTTGCAAAAGTGGATGAATGAGAAGCCGATGGAACTGGAGGTGGATGGCAAGCTCCTCTCCGGCAAAGAACTCGTGAAGTGGAAGTATCAGAAATACATGCGCGACTACCTCGCCTGTGTGCAGGGTGTGGATGATGGCGTGGGCAGGGTGCTCGACTACCTCGACGCATTTGGTTTGGCGGAAAACACCATCGTCATCTACTCCGCCGACAACGGCTGGTATCTCGGTGACCTCGGCCTGTATGACAAACGCTTCATGTACGAGCCCGGCTTGCATGTGCCGCTTCTGGTTCGCGGCCCTGGCGTGAAAAAAGGCAGCG
>CAXNGR010000544.1:0-3860 GCA_964201265.1 Verrucomicrobiaceae bacterium | reverse complement strand
CCGATCATGCGGCGGCCTTCACGAACATAAAGCTGAGGCGACCAGTGATCGTAATCGGCGAACTCATCTTTGCAGAGGCCGATCTGTGCGTACTCCTCGCGAATCGCGGCGGGCACAGCGGGATCCGTGCTGAGGAAGTGATGCATCTCTAGCGTGTATTGTTTGTGCGCCTCCCAGATCGCCGCTCGACCAGCCTCATCTGCCTCGCTCCAGCCATTGCAGGCTCCGACGAGGCCCATAGAGAACTGTTTCCCGATGCCGTTGTTCGCGTCGAACTTGTTCCCCGGCAGCGGATACAGATCCCACAGCAAATGTGGGTGCTTCTCCTGTGCGAAGTAGCGCCGTACGACCTCGAACCGTGCTGGATCGTAGTTCGACGGTTTCGGAAACGGAATACAGTTCTCCGGGACTTTCGTCACACAGAGGCGGAAGCTATAGACCATGACGTTCTTGTCGCCTGCCGTGTCGGAGCCTGCCTCCGTCGTGGTGATCAGCGGCAGAGGCTTGCCATCGGCTCCGAGGCCTGACATGGCCATTTTCTTCTTCGGATACTGCTTCCCCGCCAGCGATTCGTCGAACTCCTTGCGGCCTTCCCGACCAATCGTCCAACTCACACCCGCAGCAGCCATCAAATCCCCCTCGTAAGAGCCGTCGATGAAGACTTTGGCGCTGAACTCTTCCTCGTTCGTTGTGAGCTTCGTGATGCGAGCGCCGTCTTTGAGCACGGATTTGAGCACGCGCTTCGTCAGCACCTTCACCCCTGCTTCATCGAGCATTTCCTTCGTGATCTTCGCCGCCACATGCGGTTCGTAAGTCCAGTGCGTGTGATCCTTCACACTCACCTGATAAGGCAAAGCGACGCCACGCAGTTGGTAGTCCTTTTCCAATCGTGCATGCCACTCATCAAAAAGCCCCATCACCGTGCTGCGCACCGTCTGATTCGAATCCGAGAAGCAAAGTCCGCCGGTATTCACGCCCCCGACATGCGCCGTCGGCTCCAGCAAAATGACTGAGGCCCCTTCACGCGCCGCAGCGATGGCCGCGCAAAACCCACCCGGCGTGGCTCCATAGACAATCACATCCGCCTGCGTGGCGGCGTGCGCGGAGAGGCTGAGGGCAAGAAACAGGGCGGCAAATCGTGTCATGGCTTTCAATAGGACACCGCCGCGCTGCTTTGGACATCATTTCGCCCGCGCCTGCACGGCCTTGTGCGCCGTCTCTTGCAAAAAGCCGGCGTAGGCGGCATCGAAACCTTTCGGGATGTAGCTGTTTCCGACGGCGCTTTCACCAAACAGCACCTCATACCACACGCAGGCACCGAGATACTCCCCCGCGATGTTGGCGTGATGCCCGTCCATGCCCAGCGTGGTCTTGCCCGCCTTCGTGTTCCAACGCCAGCCGACGTGCAGCGAATGCGTCTGGTTCGGCAACGCGGGCTGCTTTGCGGTCTTGGGATCAAACGATTTGTCAGTTTGATAGCCCCAGGTCGCATCCGTGTCGGCCATGAACAGCGCATCGCCCACGGGAATCACCTTCCCGCCGAGTTCAGCGGCGATCTTGTCGTAGGCGGCGGTCAAACCGCGATACATCTCCTCCTGCGTCTTCGGCTCACCCGGCTTTGGCGCTTTCACGGCGAAACGCGGATCATCAACACGATAGGCCCAAGTTTGATGAATGAGCAGCTTCGCCTGCGGCGCGTGCTTGGTGATGTAGTCGCGCAGGATGCCCGCATAGGGCTGGTAGGTGCTGAAATCGTGGCTCTTGATGCTGGCCTGCTGGATCGTGACGTAGTCCAACTTATCGGCGGTGAGGTTGCCGACGAGATCGCGACCATTCATGTAGAGCCGCGCTTTCCCTTCGGTTTTCGCCTTGTCCGCATGCACTTGAAACGACGAGCCGCCGATGACGAGCGGCGTGTGAATCAACGTGTGCCCGCCCGCCAGCGCCAGATCATCGAGATGATTCGTCGCGTTACGAGAGAAGCTGTTCCCGATAGTGAGGATGCGGACCGTTTTGGCCTCGCCCAGCGCGGGCGAGACGCAAAACAGCAGCGAAACGAGCAGGACGAACGCTTTCATCGCACGCGATGGTTAATGGCAGCCGCAGCCTTCGCCACAGCCCTTGGAGAAGATTTCCGCCTCAGTCGGCACCTGTCCGCGCTCCAGGCTCTTGCCGACGAAACTCGTCACCACTTCCGCGATGCCACGCAGCACGTCCTGCGCCTCAATGAAGCTCAGGATGGCCGGATTTGCATCGCAACTGTCCTGCAGGTCAGTGAAGCGGCTGATCTCTTCGCCGGTCGGTTCTTCGCCGTTGTGCTGCTTCTGGTGCAGTGCGCGGCCCATCGTGGCCATCTCACGATAGAGCGACACGGCTTCTTCATTGGCGAGGAAGGCCTCGGCCTTCTCGCGAGCGCTTTGCACGTCGCTGTCAGCCACGAGGGTTTCGCACAGTTCGACGATCTTGGATTTGATTTGGGGGGAGGCGGTCATGGGGGCGCGAGGGTAGGCAAAAAAGTCCAGTGCGCAGGAAAAAGTCAGACAATTTCACCAACTACGCGCCACTTCGAGGTTCCGCTTGAAGCCCTCGCGCACGAGCGAGAGATCGGAATCCATCGCCAGCCAGTTCAGGCCGAGGGCTTTGAGCTTCTCTTTGTCATCCGCATGGCGAACGAGGATGCCGCAGCCTTTGCCATGATCCTTCGCGGCCTTCACGACGGCATTCAGACACTCGTCGTAGCTGCGCGGTGAGCTTCGCGCCTTCAAATCGTAGCTCAAATCGGCGGGACCAATGAAAAGCGCATCAATGCCTTCCACGGCGGCGATTTGATCCGCATTCGCCACGCCTTCCGCGGTCTCGATTTGCGCGAGGATGATCGGCTTCGGCATTTCATCACCCGGAAGCCTCATGCCGTATCCATAAGCCCGAACAGTCCGCGAGACACCGCGATAACCTTTCGGCGGATAGGTGGCTGCCTTCACGCAGTGCTCCGCCTGCGCCACGGTATCGACATGCGGCACCATGATGCCATCCGCGCCCCAATCGAGCACGCGGCCGATCAAATCCGCATGCGGAGCACTCACCCGCACGATGCCAAGCGTCTGGCTTCCGCGAAGGGCCCGCAGTTGATTCGGCAGTGCGGCCTCCGATTCACAGCCGTGCTCCAAGTCGATGAGCACCCAGTCAAAGCCGCATTCCGCCGCGAGTTCCGTGACCGCAGGTGATCCGATGGAGAGAAAAGTGCCGATGTGAGTTTTCATGGGGAGAGAATGTCGAGGCCGCTGCACTCCCGCAAGCCGCGCAATGCTAGGGCGAGCCTTGAGAGTGTCATTTCGCGCAGGTTTGAACCGGAAGAACCGCTGCCGATGAGAAAGAAGCCATCATCACGATCAAAGTAACCCGCGCCAACGCGGATCACGGCTTTCACGATCATGTTGCGCAGCAGGTGGAGCCAGAAGCGCCGCAGGTGATCCTGCGGGAGCTGGTGAATGCTCTGATAGCCTTCAAAAGCCCGTCGAAGGAACGCCGCATCATGAAAGCACGCCAGCAACGAAAGGTCATCCATCGGATCACCGCTGATCGCGTCATCGAAGTCGATGAAGGCAGCGATTTGATCGCGAAGGCCGAGGATGTTCCAAAGCGCGAGGTCTTTGTGGACGAGGCAGCCGGAAGCCAGATCAAGCAAGGCACGGTGGTTTTCGATCTCGGCGAGGATTTCGGCGGTACTCGCGAGGAAGCCGCGTTGCTTCAGGAAGTGCAGATGCTCCTCAAGGCGAAGGTGAAAGTAGTCGGCGTAAGCCAAATGTGGTCCGCACAGTCCTCTGTGCGGTTCGAACGTCGCCAGGCCTTCGAGCCGCACA
>CAXNGR010000543.1:0-3860 GCA_964201265.1 Verrucomicrobiaceae bacterium | reverse complement strand
GCTTCGGTCGCACTGTAGTCCCGCCTTCAGGCGGTCTGGAAAGCCCCGGAACCGCCTGAAGGCGGAACTACAATACTCAGAACCACCCGCTTCGCGCTGGACGCTCCCCTTCCTCAAACACACACTCCCTTCATGCTTGAAGCCGATGAAGACGCGATTCCCGAGCTGGTGGAACACCCCATCGGCCCGGAACTCGACCTACACACCTTCCGTCCAGGCGAAATCAGCAGCCTCCTGCCCGAATACTTCGCCGAATGCCGCAAACGCGGCTTTCTCCGCGTCCGCATCATCCACGGCAAGGGCAGCGGCACCTTGCGGAGCGGCGTGCATCACCTGCTCGCGAACTTCCCCGAAGTGCAGCAATGGATCTGGCCCGCCGATGAAACCAGCGGCTCCTGGGGCACCACGTGGGTGATTTTGAAGGCGTGAGGGCTTCAGGCTGACACGCTCAACAGCAAAATGGCATCGTATTTCTTCTTGTTCGATTATTGCGCGATCATCACGCCATAATGTGACTGAAGATTGAGCCAGCCTGTAGGCGTGTTATCGGCCATAACCCAGCCGTAGCAAAGTCTCAATGGTGAGGTCTTCATCTACGCGCGGCCAGTGCAGGCCGAAAGGCAGCAGTTCGATCTCCGCCAGCTCGGCGGGAGTCGCCCGCTGGAGGCGCTCTGTGAGCGTCACCGGGAACGCGATCTGCATGCCATCGTCCAAGCAAACGTGTATGATGCCGTCTTCGTGCCACGCTTTTGAGGGTGAGGCGTCCGTGTCGATTTCAGTCGTTACCATGAATTTCCTCCCACGCTTTGACAAGTTGTGTCTGATGCTGGCAGGCGATGACAAACGCCTCGTTGATCTCTGACATCTTCATGTTTTTGGTTTTGACCACTTCAACCGGAAGCAGGTTGAATTTGGCCTGGCCACCCGCCTTTGCAACGTGGACGTGGGCAGGCGCGTGATCGTGTGTCGGAATGAAGAAACGGAAACCGTTTTGGGTGAGGACCGTCGGCATGGGATGATTATAAACGGTTTCAAAAACGAAGCAGCGCGAAATTCTGCCAGGAAACCCGGCTTCAAGACCCCCATACCGCGCTCGTCCACACCTTCGGCTTCTTGTTCTCCAGCTTTTCCAAGTCGAACGGCGTTCCAGTTTTCACCTCCAGCTTCTGTCCGCGGATTTCCAGGGTCAGGGGGCCGGTGAGGTCGGCTTTTTCCAGCCAGAAGCGCAGGCGGATGTCGGAGGTGGTCTGCGCCTCAACGCTGGCTGGGCGTTCGACGGGCAGGATGAAGGGCGGCACGTCCTTGCCGACGGCGTTGATCAGGCGCACGTCCGGCGGCTGCATGAACAGGGGGCGCGGGCTGGTGTTTTTGTAGCGCACTTCGAGATCGAGCCGGGCATTGCCGAAATCACGCTCCAGCGTGCAGCGGCGGAGCTGCAATGGAGCATCCGCGTTCATTTCGGCCACGGGACCGCCCTCGTCCCCAGGGGCGTCGGATTGAAAAGACCACCACACGGCGATGCCGCCCGCGATGAGCAGCAGCCAGACCTCGAAACGTTGGAACAAGCGCATGTGGGCAAGAACCGGGTTTTCCGGGGTTGTCAAACCGGGAAGTTGTCCTAGCATGCCCGCCCCCCGACCCCGGCGACCGGTTTGCAGCCCCGCTGGACCCGCCCACAGCCCCATTTCCCATGAACATCAACGTCGAACACCAGCCCAACTGCCGCGCCGTCGCCCACGTCCGCGTTCCCGCCGACCAGGTCGGCAAGGAGCGTGACGAGATCATCACCTATTTCGCCAGCATGGTGCGCCTCCCCGGCTATCGCCCCGGCAAAACGCCGAAGAGCATCGTCGCCAAGCGCTACGAGAACGAGGTGAAGGACGAGCTGGAAAAGAAGCTCATCAGCGAAGGACTGCGTCAGGCCGTGAAAAGCGAGGGACTCGAACTGCTGAATGTCCTGGCCGTGAACGACAAGATGTATCACGACACGGATAAGAGCTTCAGCTTCACCATCGAGATGAGCCTCGCGCCGAAGTTTGAACTGCCTGAGTACAAAGGCATCCCGGTCAAGCTGCCGCGCATTGAGGTCACCGACGCCGATGTGGATCACGATCTCCTCCACCTGCGCGAAAACCAAGCCACCTACGAAGACGTGGAACGCACCGCCGCGAACGGCGATGTCGTCGTCCTCACCGTCACCGGTAGCCTCGACGGCCAGCCGCTAAGCGAGGCGATGCCAGAAGCGCCTGCGCACCTGAAGGAGATGAAGGAAAACTGGTTCCTCCTCGCCGAGGAAGACGACTTCCTCCCAGGCTTCTACGCTGGTCTGGTCGGCATCGCCAAAGACGACGAGCGCACGCTCAACATCACCCTGGCTAACGACTTCAACTTTGAAGCCCTGCGTGGCAAAACCATCGCCCTGGCCGCCAAATGCCACGGCGTGAAGAACAAGTCCGTGCCGGAGATCACCGAAGAATTCATCAAGAAGATCGGCGGCGAGGAAATGACCCTAGAAACGCTGCGTGACGAAGTGCGCGACGCCATCCGCCGCCGCAAGGAGCAGGCTCGCGACGTCGCCAAGTCCAACCAGGTCATCGCCCACCTCTTTGAAAAGGTGGAGTTCGAACTGCCCCAGGAAGTCGTGAATCGCGAGGCCCAGCGCCGCACCAATGAGATCGCCATGCGCGCCATGCAGCAGGGCATCGGCGAGGAAGAGCTCATGAAACAGCAGGACGAGATCCTCAACAGCGCCACCAACCAGGCGCGCCAGAACGTCAAAGTCAGCTTCATCCTTGAGCAGATCGCCAAGAAGGAAGCTCTCGAAGTCCCCGGCCAGAAGATCGCCATGGCCCTCGCCCAGCTCGCCGAGCGCCAGAAGGTGCCCGCGAAGAAATTCATGGCCGAGGCGCAGAAGAGCGGCCTCATCGACAACGTGCGCGGCGACCTGCTCCTGCAGGAAGCCATGGAGTTCCTCAAGGACAACGCCACCGTCGAAGAAACCGAGCCCGAAGCCGAAAAGTGCGACGTCCACGGGCATTGATGCCGCGTGAGTGAGACCTTTGAAGACCGGTGTTGATGCTCATCAACACCGGTCTTCGTTTTTTAAGCGAGGAGGAAGTGATGGGGGCGCATGATCAGCGGCGGTGCTGATCAAAAGTCTTCTGGTGATGGCGCATGATGTCATCGCCTTTCACATCGTAGCTTCCCGTGGCGGTATGCGGCACGTCGGGGATGGAGAGAAACTCATGCGCTATGCCCAGTTCTTTCAGGTAGGCGGAGAACTGGAGATTGAAGTCGTAGTTGAAGCACTTCGTGCCGTCCCACACGAGCATATTGAGCGCGGGCTTGTCGGCACGGTTCGCGTAAACCTTTGCAAGATCCCACGCGTTGTAGCCGACGGGCAGGAAGCGCAGGGTTTCGCTCTCGTAGCCGTCGTTTTCCTGAATGTGCTTCTCCGGCCCATAGCCTGAGCCGCCGGGAGCGACGGAGAGGAAAAGCTCCGGGTGCTTGAACATGATGCGGGTGGTGCCGCGTCCTCCCTGCGAGTAGCCCTCCAGTGCCCGTTCCTCACGCGTGCCCCAGGTGCGATAGGTGGCATCGATGTGCGGCACGAGTTCCTTCACGAAGACGCTCTCTCCCATGCCCTGCTTCATCTCCGGCATGTCATACCAGCTCACTGGCCCGCCATTCGGGAAAACATAGATCGTGGGCTTGATCGTGCCCTTCTGGATCGCCGCATCCACATAGCTGGCGAGCCGCACGGCCTTGTTTTCCGCGCCAGGTCGTCCGCCATGCAGATGATACACTACGGGATACTTTTCCTGACTCGTCTCATACCCCGGCGGCAGGTAAATGTAGTA